>CATITW010000405.1 GCA_949547975.1 Cryomorphaceae bacterium
CGAAAGCAACTGGACTGGAACGGCGTAGAAACCTACACCTGGAACCCGGCGAACGGGGAGATCGACCTTGCCGCCCTAGAAGGTGCCGACCATTTGATCCACCTCGCAGGTGCCACAGTCTCCAAACGGTGGACTGCCCGCTACAAGCAGGAAATCAACGACTCCAGAGTATACACTACCCAAACACTAATCGACGCCTTACAAAAAGTGAAACAGGGTCCCTCTTCTTGTGTCAGCGCGAGCGCCATAGGCATTTACGGATCCGATCTCACGCGCGAAATGACTGAGAGCGACACGGCTGCAGATGACTTCTTGGCATCGGTGACCGCTACTTGGGAACACTACACTACAAAATTGGGCACTGCAGAGCGCCGCAGCGTACAACTTCGCATAGGAATCGTCTTAGATAAAGGCGCTGGAGTACTTGGACAGCTCGTACCGCTCGCAAAACTGGGCATTGCATCTCCGCTAGGCAATGGCCAGCAATGGACGAGCTGGATTCACGTGCAAGACCTCGCTCGCATGTTCATCCATGCTGCTACTAGCAAGCTTCCCTCTGGTGCTTATAATGCAGTTTCTGCGTCGCCTGTCAGCAACAGAAGGCTGACCAAAGCCATATGTAACGTCCTGAAAAGACCGATGTTCTTCCCTCCTGTACCAGGTTTTGTGTTGAAACTCGTTTTGGGAGAAATGGCCACATTAGCCCTGATGAGCCAAAAGGTGAGTAATGCAAAAATCGCGGCCACCGGTTTCGAATACAAGCACGATCAGCTCGACAGTGCCCTAACTGATTTGCTCGGCAAATAATCCACAAACACCCCAACAATAAAAGGCCCCATGCGCAAATGCACATGGGGCCTTCTTCTATTCATTCGCTAAAATGAACTCTTCTAACTTACGATTGAGTCGCAGTTACAGAGATGGTTAGCTCGATGCTGTGATCGATCAAGTCTTCTTTCAAGCTTTCAGCAATCGTTGCATCATCGCTATCGTGGAATTTAACACCCCACTTCGTTCTGTCAATGCTGAATGTAGGAGCATCAAAAGAAACAGAACCTTCGCTTACAGCGATGTTTGCAGGGAATTCGATGCTGTTTGTTACACCGCGCAACGTCAAGTTTCCTACTACAACAGAATTAGTTCCTTCTGCTGCTGCTTCCTTAACCTCTACGATTTCGAAAACACTTGTTGCAAAGCTATCAACAAAGAAAAAGTCCTGTGACTTCAAGTGACCTACTAAATATGCGTTCTTTCCTTCGTCTTCAAGATCTGTATTTACGATAGCGTTCATGTCAATCGTGATCGATCCACCTACAACTTTACCTTCTAATACAGCGAACGTTCCTTCTTGAACACCGATCGTTCCGACGTGCTCAGAAGCAACATATGATTTAAAACCTCTCCACGCTACTACTGAACCTGAGTCCAACGCAACGTTTGTGGCTTCTACAACAGCTTCTACTTCTTGAGCCTCACCTGTTGTTGCCTCTTCTGCCTTCTCCATGTTACAGCTTACTGCGAGTACTGCAACAGCTGCCATCATTGCTAATTTTTTCATTCTATTATTTTAATTAATGGTTTATTTGATAACCCAAAGGTACAGTA
>CATITW010000406.1 GCA_949547975.1 Cryomorphaceae bacterium
GGTTCGCGTAAGCTCTGCAAGAGGTACAGTAACTCAGCGTGTACAGGTGCTCTAAGCCCTGTAGCTGAGAAGCGGATATGAAAAACCCGCGGCCCATAGGGTCGCGGGTTTTTATTTGATTGAATATTTGTGAAATGTCTTGGACAGTAACGCCCCTTGATTAATTCTCGGTAGACTTCGAGCTGATAATGCTCTTTTCAGGGTATACGAAGTTGTATTCCGGGCCTTTCAGCATGCGCGGTTCAAACTCTAAATCCAGATAGTTACAGATGGTTTTAAGTGTACCTTCTGGGTCTCCAACGAGCTCTTTAAACGTAATGTTCAGCGCACGGTCGGTCACCTTGTTGATCTCTTGAATGACCAAGTCGTATTCTCTGCTTGCTTGTTTCTCGCTCATCTTGGTGCGCTTCACAATGGAAGAAACTACTTCTTCCTTCTTGCGAACGATGGTGATGATTTTGGCATCGCGATCGATGTAATCTTGTAATGTTAGACGGCCGGTTGGGAATGGACGCAACTTGTGCGGTTTTGGTTCCCGGCCGAAATTTAGATTTACAATGCGGTTAATGAGGTGCCCAAAACGTGATGCACGTTGGTTCATGCGAATTTGACGGTACGCTAAAAGCTTGTTGCCGTTGTAGCGCTTGCCAATCAGTCGAAACGTATCCTTGGTAACACTCTCAAAGAGCATGTTGATCTCTGAATGGCCTCCAAGCATGGCCGCAAGCAGGGTTGTACCGCTGCGCTGACAGCCTAAAAGAAGAAGAGGTTGTGACTGATGGTTTTCCATTATCCGAAGATGTTGAAGTTCTTTTTAACCCAATTGGCCCCTACGTAGGAGGTCACAAAGTAAAGGACTGTTTTTAAATCTAGGGGTGCCTTGCGCAAGAATTGACGCGCCTGCTTCATATCACCAATGAGGTAGAAGTAGCGCGCCCTGGAACCGTGCAGACGCCGGGCGGCCAATTTATAAAGTGCTGGGTAGTGGTCTTTATACTGTGCAGCAAAAGACATGCTGTAGTTGAAATCTATTTCCCTGTAGCGCGGATTCAAGCTAAGGTTGGACCCTTCTACGATACGGATGTAGAGACTTTCTGCAATTTCTGCAGAGTGCTGCTTTTCAAAGAGGCGAACTACCCAATCGAAATCGACCATCCCGTGCTCTTCTTCGAAGAGAATATGCTTCAAAGAACTTTTGTAAACGATGGCACCGAGGTAGGTGTTTTGTCCTTGCTTCGATTTAGATAACTTGCTAGCAAATGTCGCATTCACCGGGAAGTGTTTGATGGGCTCTTCCGGGAATCTAACGCGGACAGTTTTTGTCCCCTTTTGTTCATCGATCAATGTATAGCCGCTCGTTAGGATAGGGGCTGCGTCGAGATGCGGCATCAACTTCTCCAGCTTAAACGGTTCCCAGAGGTCGTCGTGGTCGGCAATGCAAATCCAATCGCCAGTGCAGGCTTTGAGACCGATGTTGCGCCCTGTGTTGGGCCCTCCGGTATTAGCCTTAGTTTGTAGGACTTGAATGTCTTTGTACGAAGCCAAAACTTCTAGGGTACTGTCTGTGCTGTGGTCGTCTATAACGAACACTTCGAGTTCAAAATCGGTCCCCCGTCCACGTTGGTTTAAAATGGAGTCCAAGGCAGCGCCAATGGTAGCACTTCCGTTGTAGGTGGTCATGATGACAGAGAAGCGAGTCATTAGGCACGAACCTTTATTTCTTGGGCAAGTGCAAGCACAGCATCGTACTCTTTCTGATGCTTTGAGATACATTGGTCCAATTCATTTTTCTCCTCCGGTGTCAACGTTTTCTTCCACTTTTCTAAAGAGTTTCCTTTCGTCGTGGTATTGATGTTGGCCATTTTGGCTCGAGCAATCTTTGCAGTCTCTTCTGAATGCTTTTCATGTGTTCCAATGAAGTCGAAGATTTTCTTCATCAGCGCTTCTTGATCGGCAATGAGGTCTTCGTATTGGACGACCATTACCTTTTCAGGTCCCAGTCGCTTGGCAGTTTCTAGGCCAATTTTATTCAATCGGATCCACATCTCTGGAATGAGTCCGAAGGTGGGTGGGTAGCTGGTAGGCCCCAATACCGTTTCGGGGGTTTCATCAACGAGCGACCAGCAGTCTTTATGATCTTCTGGTAAGAAAGCGACCTTGCCTTTCTTGGTGCGGTAGAAGTTGAAATGGACCTTCATCGAGGCGCTGTGGCCGCGAATATCACGGATGATGTACACAAATTTACTCGTGGGGAAGAGCTCGAGTACGTACTCCATCTTGTTGATCAGGTGTGGGCTCTTATTGACGGGGATGATGTTCTCCCAGTCGTGAAAGATTCGGCCAAATTCCTTGTTGTATTTGTTTGCTGCACGCATCAGGTGGCGCTTGAGTCCTTTACTTTCTTGGATGAAGTTGAAGAAGTAATTGCTCATCTGATAGGTATACTGTCCCGACGCGTCTTCTGCGGTCTTATGGACGCATTTATCGCCTATTTGCGCTCCACCGATATGGTTCCAAACCTTGTCGAGTTCGTCGCCTACCTTAAGTAATTGCGGGTGGCTGACTACCTTGCTCACCAAGAAGGTGGTGCCGCTTCGCATCACCCCAGTAATGAAAAGGGGTGGTTCCACCTCGCGTGACGTCGGCTGAGGATGTGTCTTAAGTGCTTTGCGAAGAAATTTAGGTAATCTGATCATCGTTTACTTTCCGAGCTTTTTCAGTCGGTTGATCACCTTGGTTACTTTGCTCTTTTTGTTGGTGAACGTATCGTTTTCCGCATCGGGACGTTGCGCCCACAAGGTGCGATGGTCTTCTTGGCTGTGTACAAATTCATTAGCTGGACGGCCATTGCTGTAGTAATACAAAGCCAGGGATTTGCGACTCATGCCCTCAGGACATTGTAGTGGGTCCGGATGGCCGTGGTAGCTCTTGTCTGTCGTAGAAAAGATGGCCATGCGGTTAAACAATGGAAGGATCTTCGTGCCACA
>CATITW010000407.1 GCA_949547975.1 Cryomorphaceae bacterium
ACTGTGGCACCTGCGAGGTGGATCAAATGGTCGGCACCTTCTAGGGCGGCAAGGTCGATCTCCCCGTTCGCCGGGTTCCAGGTGTAGGTTTCTACGCCGTTCCAGTCCAGTTGCTTTCGTGTGGATAGTACCCGGATTTGATGCCCTGCGGTTTGCAGTTCTTGAACGATCGCACGTCCTACAGAGCCCGTTGCTCCGGTTATGGTGAAAATGGCCATGAATAAAATTTCTTGTGTTGGAAATCTAACAAGTCTCTCGGACTTTTGTTAGGGAAGTGAATGAATTATTTGACCCGCACCTATGCACACGATCGAACCGTATTATAATTGGCGCCATTTGTATATAGCGAGTGAAGATCCACAAAGCCCGATGTACGGCTATTTTAACAGTGAGGTGGAATTCACGGACCGCATTTTCGATCACATCATTCATCCACAGTGGGACAACTTTGGGTGTGAAACGCTCTTTCTGAAAATTCTATTTGTCGACTACAGTACGGGGTATGCCATCATTGAATTCCTAGGTGAATGGAACGACGCGGTGCACAATGATATCATGTCTTTGAAGCGCGATATTATCGATGAAATGCTCCTAGTGGGTATTGATAAGTACATTTTGATCGGTGAAAACATCCTGAATTTCCATGCAGACATCACGGATTATTACGAGGAATGGCTTGAAGAGGTGCCCGACGGATGGATGGCTTTTCTGAACCTGCGCCCGCATGTGTTGGATGAGCTTTCGAGTTATGGTTTGGACCAATTTTTTGTGCTTGGCGGCCAGCTCGATGCATTTAATTGGCGGACTAAAAAACCAGAACTGCTGTATAAAAAGCTCGAAGAAATCGTGCGCAGGAGATTAGATTTTTAGCGCTTCAACAAGCTTTGTAAACGCATCGCGATCACTTTGTAACGTGAACCACTGTGCTGAATCTTTTTCAAGCGGAAGCCATTGCATGCCGAGTAGGTTTTCATCTTCGGGTATGATCCGCCACTGCGCCCTATCAACGCGTTGATCGGCGAGGAAATAATTCAATATCAGTTGCTCGTCCGGGCGAAACTGCGAAGTGAAACAATGGGTCGGTACATAATGATGTTTCCAAGTCAGCGGTTGCCACGCTTCAAACTCTTCTGAAATCTCGCGGTCCAAGCACTCGATCATGCCTTCGCCCAATTCTAATCCACCGCCGGGAAGCTTTTGTAGGTCCATACCTTTCCATCGCTCGTTCATGACCAGCACCTTGTTTTGGGTGGACACAATAAACGCATAACAACGCGCATTGAATCGTTTTATCTCTTCCATGCTCGTGTCATTTCTCGTTTACGTGGTGGTCCGGGCAGTCGCTCTACCTCAAATCCGGCTGCTTTCATGGAGCGTTTTACAACGCCTTTAGCACAATACGTCACGAGGGCTCCGCCAGGGGAGAGCACCCGAAACATGTTTGCGAAAATCTCATCCGTCCACAATTCGGGCTGCGCACTTGGTGCAAATGCGTCAAAGTAGATGAGATCAAACTGACGGTCATCGGGGGCATAACTGCGCAAATCCTCGACCAGCAATGAAAACTCAAAACCGGGTGCTATACAAATGCGTTGTGCTGCTGGAGCGCCCAGTATATTTCGCGTGTCGGTATCTTCTTCTGGTACTAATGCGTTGATCTCTTCTGCGGTTAGCGGAAATTTCTCGAGTGCCGTGTATTCGACCCGACGATCTTCCCGCTGCTGTAGGGTCAAAGCTGCATTCAGACCCGTACCTAAACCGACTTCCAAAATACGTACGGGGTCGGCTGAAATGGCCTTGAAACCTGCGTCGATGAATACATGCTGGCTCTCGGTCAATGCACCGTGAATACTGTGGTAGTGTTCGTCTAACTCCGGTACCCAAAGGGTCGGAGACCCGTCGGCAGAAACGGCCAAATGTCTCGGGCTAGCGATAGGCATTAGCGGATGTAGAGTTGTTCGATTCGTGGAATAGGGCCTTGGCAGAAATTCATGTGGCAGGCCACACAGCTTTTGACCAGATTATTGTGCGCCGTGATCTGTGTTTCCACATCAGTTGCACGGGCAATTTCTCCGTAACTTTTGATAAAGGCATTTGCGTGCGGTTCAAAAGCAGGCCCGACCATGTGCGGCTCCGTAGGTTCCGCTGTGATCATATCAAAGATCAGCTTAGAATCGGCAGTACCTAGTTCGCCACGTTCTAAGGCTGCCTTGCGCGCCACGCCTTCCTCATGAATGGCTCTCATGATGCTGGCCAGTTCGCTAGGCTGATCCATTTCTGGCTGCCATTTTTTCGTAGTCTTAACAGGCTGTTCCGTTTGTGAACAAGCCAGGGTAAGACTTCCGATCAGCAGAAGTGCCGCAAAGGATTTATTCTTGAACATCTGCAGGAACTTCGATCTTCACTCCAGTAGCCTTAAATTTTACCTCCGCAGTCGGTGCAGTGATCGCAGCAATCTCTTCGTCACTTGCTCCACGATCCTCCGCATAGTGCTTGAGCTGAGCCACAGATGTGCTGTCCCAATACGCATACCCGGTCATGACCATGTTTTGGTCTTGTGAGTTGGTAGGAAGTAAAAACGCGTAATCATAGTCTACAAACAGGTTTTCCTCTTCGTTTACTGCGGTAGCCATCCAGCATCCTTTTACGGTACATACTTTGGTGATCGGGCCGGCAACCGTCGCTTCGAGTGTATCTGCAGCACCTTCATTGAAATTTGTGACCAATTCTGCCGCGGTCAAAGCGCCCTCCACACTGAACGTGCTGTCACCGAAGTGGATATACGACTTGCTAAGCGCAGCGGTCTCTGTGGAAACTTGTGTTGAATTATTGCCGTTTTGACAAGAAATAGCGGTAAAAGCAACCAAAGTCGCAATAAAGATGCGTTTCATAGGTGATATATGTTAAAGTTCGAGTAATTCAGCCCCTTGGAGTCTCCAGAACAGGCGAATACCATTCCCAAAATTAGTACATTTGCCATTCCTAAATATCACACAACGTATGAAAATTGAATTGACCAAACAGAGTAGATTGAGTGAGATAGATTTTTCCAACCTTCCGTTCGGAAAATACATGTCTGATCACATGCTCGTTTGTCACTTTAAGAACGGTGCATGGCAGGAGCCAGAGATTCGTCCTTACGGGCAGCTTGAATTCTCTTACGGTCTGCATGCATTGCATTACGGCCAAAGTGCTTTTGAAGGAATGAAAGCCTATCGCAAGGACGATGGCGCGATCAGCATGTTCCGTCCGCTTGACAACTTTGCACGTCTGAACAAAAGTGGAGAGCGTTTGATGATGCCGCAGATTCCTGAAGATGTGTTTATGGGAGGCTTGAAGAAACTCTTGGAGATCGATGCTGCTTGGGTGCCGAGCGCTGAAGATCACAGTTTGTACATCCGTCCATTCTTGTTCGCTTCTTCAGAATTTATTGCTGCGCGTCAAAGTGACGATTACACGTTTTGTGTCATTACTTCTCCTGTAGGTCCGTATTACAACGGCAGTGTGAAGGTGAAAATTGAGCAAGAGTATACGCGTGCAACAGGTGGCGGTATCGGTTATACGAAGGCTGCTGGTAATTACGGCGGTGCATTCTACCCAACTGCTCAGGCGATTAAAGAAGGATACAACCAGGTCATTTGGACCGATCATAAAGAGCACAAATTCATCGAAGAGAGCGGTACCATGAATCTCATGCTTTTAGTGGATGGAACGTTCCTGACACCTCCGTTAACGGACCGTATTCTTGCGGGTGTGACGCGTCGTTCGATCATTCAGCTCATCAAGGATCAGGGTTGGGCTCTAGAAGAGCGTCCAATCTCTGTAGAGGAGATCGTTGCAGCTGCGCGTGAAGGCAAGCTTCAAGAAGCCTTCGGTATGGGTACTGCCGCAGTAGTGAGCCAGATCGATACGATCGGATACCAAGGCGAGAACTTTGCCATTCCTGTACCGCAAGACGGAAAGGCGATGGAAATCAAAGCCTTACTGAACGACATTCGTTTGGGACGAAGTGAAGACAAATACAACTGGATGGTGAACCTGCCCCTTACAGAGGTGGCAGAGTAAACTAAGAAGACATAACGAATGCTATAAACGCGCCGGTTCCTTTATGAAGGGGCCGGCGTTTTTATGTGCGGTAGTCTTGCAGCGCCTTAAATAACGTGGAGGTGGGCAAGCCCACGACGGCATTGTACTCGCCTTGAATGGAGGAAATAAAACTTGCGCCGATCCATTCTTGGATGCCATACGCTCCTGCCTTATCAAAGGGTTGAAACTCTTGAATGTAGTGGGTGATCGCCCAGTCAGGCAGTGTTTCAAAAACTACGTCTACCACAGCGTGATACGTAGTGATTTCAGTGGCGGTTACGAGTGAAAGTCCAGTGATGACCTGGTGGGTTTTACCGCTTAAGGATTCGAGCATTTCCCGTGCTTGTGCTTCGTCCGCTGCTTTTCCATAGCGACGGTTTCCTAACCAAACTTCAGTGTCGGAGGTGATGCCCAGTTCGCTGTGGGAAAGGTGGGGCTGTAAGGCAGAGGCCTTTTGTTCGGAGATCCAGCGTGCAGTTCCTATTCCATCGAGTGATGCTGGTGCATTTTCATCAGCGTCGGTGACGATCACTTTGAAATCAAAACCAAGGTCGGAGAGCAGCTGCGCCCTACGCGGGCTTTTCGATCCTAAAACGAGGGAGTGGGTAAGTTGCATTCCAGATATTTTGATCGAAGGTAGCGATCAATTCCCAAGTATCCACTCATCGATCGGGGAGTCCGAGTTCGGAAACAAATCCCATCCGTAGAGTCTACGTCCTTGGTATAAAATGAGTGCTGTAGCGAAGAGGATGATCAGCAAAAAGAAAACGACGCGGTTGGTAGCGTTGCGCAGGACTTTGGTTTGAAACCAGATGCGAATACCGATGGTACTCATCAAGAAGACACCACGCATGCTTTTGATCTTCCAGCCGAGTTTGTACCAAAAGGTTTGCTTCAGGCGCTGTTCCATCCATTTACGCTCACTGCGCAGGTGAAACAAGGCGGGATGATCAGGATGTGTACTCTCTAATAGTGCTATAGAGTTCGTGACATCTGTGAGTCGTTCTCTGAGTTGATTTTTATCCGCCGTCTTAAGCATTGTAAGTATTTGTACTTAAGGGCAAATCTACCAAGTTCTGTCCTCTTTACGCCCCCACTTGCCGTGAATTTTCAACAATTGTTCGAGGACATCTCTTACGCATCCTTCGCCGCCGTTCACGGGACTCACGTAATCTGCTATGGCTTTGATCTCGGGCGCAGCATCTTGGGGTGCACAGGACAATCCTACACATTTCATCACGTCGTAATCGGGCAAGTCATCTCCCATATAGAGGATTTCCTCATCCGTGAGATCGTAGCACATTTTAAGGTCCTCATAGGCCTCCATTTTGTTCGAAGCACGCATGTAGACGTCTTGGATGCCTGCGCTGTTCAAGCGTTCTTTGACTTCCATTGAGGTGCCGCCGGTAATCACTGCGAGTCGAATGCCGTTGCGTTTAGCGAGTTGTAGGGCATAACCGTCCTTGCTGTGCATTTGTCGTACTGGTTCAGTTCCCGGCATAAGAAATACAGACCCGTTTGTGAGTACGCCGTCCACGTCTAAAACGACCGTGGTGATATTTTTGAAAAGCTCTTTGTAATTCATGAGTGGTGCTTTTGAATGCTTTCGCTTAAAAGTTGATACAAGGTGGCCAATTCGCTCTCGCCCAAGGTTTCCATATGTGCATTCAGGGTGCCTTGGTCGCCACGCACTGCCGGCCCAGTCTGCGCTTTTTTGGGACCGTACTCCACTGCCTTTTCAGGGCCTTGGAGCATGATTTGGTGGAGTACTTCGAACGGTAGTTCGCGTTCTTTGCAATAGGCCTCGGCCAAGGTGTACAGGTGGTTGGTGAAGTTGTTCACTATTACAGCGGCAACGTGTAATTTTTCGCGCTGCGCTGAGCTGATCCAGTAGCGGTGATTGCTTAGTGTTTCGGCCACGTCTTCAAGAATCATTCGATGTCCTTGACTGCGCGTTTCTAGCAATAAAGGAACCTTAGACCAGTCCACTTTGGTGTTCTTACTAAAACTGTACAGTGGGTACAAAACGGCAGCATTCGGTCCTTCGAGCATCGGTACGGCACCGGCGGTATGCGCAGTGAGCGTGTTGGGATACTGGGAAGCCACATCTGCTACGGCATCGTCAGGAACCGCGATGATGATCAGGTCTACCTCGAGGTCTTCTTCGCGGGGCAGGTCTCGCCCGTATGAGGTCACCGCATGTTCCGTAAACAAGGCTTGATACAGCAACAGCCCTACATTTCCTTGTCCGATGATTGCGATGTTCATACGATGGCTTGGTTTTAACTTCTACGAATGCGCGTAACTACGGCAATCACAGTTCCGATGGCCATAAGAATGGATCCGATCCATAGCAGGTTGATCCAGGGGAATACTTCCGCTTTAATCAAAATGAACGGCTCTTCGGCTTCTTTGTGTTCACTGGCCGTGATCACGGGCTTATTGGTATCGTAGTTGATGCGATCGAAGCTGAACTTCAGCCCCAGTTCCTTGATTTCGGCATCTACATGCTGCGCTTCTTCACCTTGAACGGCGTAGATAGGCATGATCTTGTAGGTGCTGTCTTCCATGGTTTTCACGGAGAGGCCGGCCCCTAAGACGATGTATTCGGGACCATTTTCAGCATTGGGAGCCTCAACGACTAAGGTATCGAGCTTGACTTCGTATTTCCCGTAGAGGAAGTGACTTTCGCCTTTAGCGAGCTCGATGTCAAATTGGTTTTTCCATTCCTCTTCGGTTTGCTCTTCCATAGAACGCATGTCCGCGTAGGTGACGTGGGTATAGACGTCTTTTGTGATGTAGTGTTTGGTCGAAGGCTCTGCCACATTTCCCATGCGCTCGTTCAGCTGAATGCGTGGGCTGAGGTTGAAGAGTTTGGACAGTTGTCCGTCTTGTTCTTCAAAGAATTCCAATTCGTAATTCAGGTAGATGCCCTCTTCATTTTGTCCGGACCAGCTCACCCAGTACTCGCCCAATTCTACGGTGTCGCCTTGGTGGATCAGTAAGTTTTCATTCGCAGGGAACTCCTCGTGGATGAAGGTTTTGTTCTGGGAGATGATGTCTTTGTTCGCATTCGAAACTAGCGATCCAGCGATGATGAGTGCAAAACCGATGTGCGCTACGGTAGATCCTGCCACATTCCAATTTCCTCTCGCCCAGCGCATCCAGAACTCGAAATTTCCGATGGCTGCATAATAAGAGGCCCAAAGCAATCCGACATACATCGGGTTCCACATGTCCAAGACTGCGCAGCTGATGGCCGTGAGTACGGTGGTGGCGAGAAGGGTGATGATTTGGCGTTTGAAAAAGAGCGCCTTAGAGGTTTTGTGGTAAGAAAGGAATTGGCCAGCGCCGATCAATAGTACGATGATCAGGGCGAAGGGCACCTGGATGGCATTGTAGTGTGCGATAGGCTCGCTCAGCACTTTATTTTCACTGTAGAGGGTGATGAAGCCGTCCGGTCCAAACAGGGTGTTGAATACGGGGTAGGAGGTGCTCAATGTGATTTGTAGGCCGCTGATCAAGAGCACGAGGGCTCCGATGAACATCCAGAACTCGCGGCTGTCCATGGCGTCCTCTTTCACTTTTTTCGGAAGACTTTTATAGCGATACAGCAACAAGCCGAGGCTACCGATGGTGAAGAAGAGGAGGTAAATGAGTAATTGGCCACTGAGTCCAAGGTCGACAAACGCGTGAACGGAACTGTCCCCAAGGATGCCAGAACGCGTTAAGAAGGTCGAGTAAAGGACGAGTAAGAAGCTGAGGATCAGTAAGAAAAGGGCTGAAGGAACGACGCCGCCTTTGTTCTTTTGGATCAGTAAGAGGTGTGCGCCACCGGCCATGACCAGCCAAGGCACAAGTGAGGTGTTTTCGACCGGATCCCATGCCCAGAATCCACCAAAGCTCAATGCTTCATAGGCCCAAGCGCCGCCCATGAGGATACCTACTCCGAGGATGCCTACTGAGAAGAAACTCCAGATCAGTGCGGAGTTGATCCATGTTTTGTAGTCTTTACGCAAGAGTCCCGCGATCGCGTAGCTGAACGGAACTAAGGTTGATGCAAACCCAAGGAACAAAGTCGGTGGGTGGATGGTCATCCAATAGTTTTGAAGGAGGGGGTTTAGGCCAGAGCCATCTGCGAAATTTGGGAAACGGGTGAGGTAGTCTTGGAATTGGGTCCAAGGAAGACCGATGTTCTCAGAAAGCTCGCGCACTAGAATAAACGGGCTGTAACCGATGTGCATGTCGCCGATGTAAACGCCCAAAATCATACTAACCAAGAATGCTTGAACCGCTGCGAAAACCCCGACAACCGGACCTTCAAAGTCCTTAGCCGTGAAGGTGAGAATAACGCCTAGAACCGCGTTCCAGAACATCCACAATAGGAATGAGCCTTCTTGCCCTTCCCAGAATGCGGAGAATAAGTAGCGTGGTGCGAGATCGAGCGAGGTGTGCTTCCATACGTAGTCGAACTCGAAATAATGGTTCGCCATGATGTAGAACAACAAACCGATCAGCCCGAATAGCGTCACAGCGTGCAGGCGGAAGGCTAGGCGACCCAGCTTTTTCCATTCGTCCCCTTTTAAGTAGTAGGCGACCGTCGCAAGAAGGGAGAAAATAAAAGAAAAGGCCGTGAGTCCTCTTCCGAGGTCTGCGGCCCATAGGTGTTCACCAACGTATTGCATAGGTGTTATTTGTAGATCTGATCTGAATTAATCTCGTTCTGTTCGTTGTATTTCGATGGGCATTTCATCAAAATGTCAGTGGCGATAAAGGCGGTGTCTGTGGCGTATCCAGTCATGGTGATTTCCTCGGATCTTTCGAAGTCTTGCGGCTTCGGCTGGTTGTAGATCACGCGGCTTTCGTTTCCGTTTTTGTCTTTCGCGGTGAATGAAAATTGGACCGTTTTAGGATTGAAATCCATAGATTCCTCTAGGTTGAGGTACCCAATTACCGTGGTCTTCTCACCGATTTTTGCGGTAGCCTGATCAAAGCTGCTGTAGGTAGAGCTGTTGCCCAAACGCACCAGCGTATATCCGATCAAAACCGCAATAGCGATGATAATAGCAATCTGACTATTTTTCATTCTCTAACTTTTTAATGGCACGATCTAATCGCACCAAATAACCTGCCAAACCGATGAAAATGAGCGCGATCACTGCGATGACCACATAAATTTTTCCCTCAGAATACATGATGTTCTCGTTCTGGGCAAAAGCGCCGAAAGGCAAAAGGGCTAAGGCTGAGGCAATTCTATTTCTCATGCTTGTAATTTTCTTAATCTATAACGCAAAGAACCGATCCAAGTTCCAATGAAAATCCATCCTAATACCGCCGGATAAAACACCAAGCGTAGACGGTTGTCCAAGTCGTAGGAGTTGAACCCTGGATTCCCCCCGTTCCCAGGGTGGAGGCTGTCCGTCATGCGAGGAAGTATTCCGATGAAAACGATCATCATGACAAACGCAAAGATGTTGTAGACCGCAGAAATACGAGCGCGTTTTCTTTCATCGTCCATCGCATTTCTCAATACGAAATAGGCGAGGTAGATGAGTATTGTTATAGCACTTCCGTTCAGTTTCGGATCATTTGTCCACCAGGCGCCCCAAGTAAATTTTGCCCACATCATCCCGGTCACCAGACCCAATATTGCGAACAACATACCTACTTCCGCTTGACTTACGCTTCGAATGTCGCGCTGCAGGTTTTCTTTGGACAAATAGCCGATGGCATTACCGAAACTAGCTGCCATCATAGCGACCATGGTAAACCACATGCTCACGTGGTAAAACAGGTTGCGAATGCTTTGCTCAATGATGGGAAGTTCTGGAATAGAGGTCAGTAGGCCGTAGATCAAACTGTACAACACTAGGGCGACCCCTGCGAACTTGTAAACTCTTCCTTTCATAGTAACCGTTAATCTTGCCAAAGATACGGAAAGAGAAGGTAGGCAAGCAGTCCGATAGCAATATCTAATGCACCTAAAGCGCCCAATAGAGGGAGTACATCTTCAAAGGATACACCGACCATTGCTTGGATGTTTATCGTACT
>CATITW010000408.1 GCA_949547975.1 Cryomorphaceae bacterium
ACGCCAACTACTACCGCGCGGGAGGCACTTCTCGAGATGCAAGTTTGCCCTCATTGACCTACCGTCAGTTTGTGCAATGGACGCCAAGCTGGTCCTCTAGAGCCCGATTAGGCTTATTTCGGGGCCAATTATACCCCGCAGCTCAAATCATTTGGCGTAAAAACGTTCAACGCATCCCGATCGAGTGGGCCACAGGTAGTTTTTACCGAGTGCCAACCATGAATGAACTGTTCTGGACCCCTGGCGGCAACCCGGACCTTTCGCCAGAACGCTCGTACGGCACGAAGTTAACGGGTTCGTTCAAAGGTGAGCATTGGTCACTCACAGCAAACAGCGATCAGTTACTCGTGAATGGCCTGATCCAGTGGGTTCCACAAAGCGGCGCCGTTTGGTCTCCGGTCAACTTCAAACAGGTATTCCTCTCTACACAGACGGCTACGCTTCACTACAAAAAGTACGGCTTTATGAGCACTACTTCGCTCAACCAGCAGTACACGCGTGTGGTGAATGTGAGTGGAGGAAGTACGGCTGATATCGGTAAAGCGCTGATCTACAGACCTAATCTACAGGCCGTTCAAACCTTTGCCTATCGCAACAAGCAGAGCGTGGTGCAGCTGAGATCACATTATTTAGGCGCTCGACATACGCTTCGAGACAATGATCCGACGGGCGTACTGGGCGCTGAGTTTTGGGCCGACCTTACTTGGATTCAGGAATTTATAGACGGTCAAATCACCACGAGCGTGACCGTTCACAACTTGACCAATACCAACAGAACCTATTTCCCTTACTTTCCCATGCCGGGAAGGTATTTTTCAATTCAGTTAAAACTAACCTCGAAAAAATGAAATTGAATCTACTAACAGCAGGCCTATGTGCCGCAACACTTTTTGGGTGTACCCCGAACACCACCACTGAGCCGTCCGTCTACGATGGCGCCAAACTCATTTTGAATGAAGGTGCTTTTACCGGTGGGACAGCTACCATAACCGCACTCAACACGGATACAACGATAGCCCAAGCCTTCCTCACTGAAAACGGCGTTCCTTTAGGAAACATCGGTCAGCACCTTTTAAGAAACGATTCACTCTTGTACCTCACGGTGAACAACGGAAACAAGGTGCGTGGGATCAGCGCTGCTACCATGCGATCAAAGTTTGAAACCACTGTGGCCGCACCGCGATATCTCGGAGCTGCAGACGGCAAGGTGTATGTAACGAATTGGGCTTCAGACTTCATCAAGGTCCTAGACGATACTGACGGCATGCTCTTAGATTCCATCCAGGTGTACGGATCTAGTGAGGCGATCTACATCGACTACCCGTTAGCTTATGTGGCACTCAACGGCGGTTTTCAAAACGACCACCGAATCGCAGTGGTCGATCTGACCACCAAAGCGGTTGATACCCTTGTCGTAGGCGATAAACCCAATTCTTTCGCTGTCGTTTCGGGTACCTTGTATGTACTCTGTGAAGGCTACCAAGACTGGTCGGGAGGAGGATCCACACCTGCAAGCTTGTGGTCACTTACTTCCACTACTGCAACCGAGATTCTAGCAGCGCCTACAGTGAATGATCATGCGATCGCTTTACGTACCGATGGAAATGCGCTCTACTTCTTGAATGCGACCTACAACGGAGCGGTAGTTTCGTTAAGCCCTAATGCGGCAACAGCGTGGCCAACAAACACGTTAAGCGCAGGGGTAGGGTACAACCTAGATATCATTAATGACACGATGTACGTACACAACGCTAAAGATTTTGCCAGCGCAGGTGTTGTTTACGTGTGTGATCTGCAAGGAACTGTGCTCGACAGCATTGCTGCAGGAGTCATTCCTCGTCAAATCATCCAATAAGAAAATAGGTATTAGGCTTTTGCGGTGCGTGTAGCCCAGCTGTGCGCACCGTAAGCCAATGCTGAAAACGCTGCAGTAGATACTACTTCTGGAGCGTAAAAAGGAATCGCTGCAATGTAAGTGGCCACCAAACCGACTGCTTGGTTCGGGTACAACGCATTTGTGGTCATCCACACCCCGAAATTACTGATCACAAAGAAAGCGATTGATCCACCGATCAGTGCAAGAGCCGCTTTTGTGCCTTGCCCTGCGTAACGTCCTAAAACGCTATAAGCAGCAAAACCGAGGTACGTAAAGAGTGAACCGGCATACATCAGCGTGAAGCTGCCAGTAGGATATACAATGTTGTTTATGATCAGATCAGAAATCATCAAGGTTCCGACCATTGCAGCTAGGGACATGCCTAGTTTACGTGTAGACAAAGCGCCGTAAAAAGCCAGCGCTCCCATTGCGGTAAAGTTCGGGTAGTGCGGCATCACACGAGTGAGCAGTGCAACAATGATTAAACCTACAAATACTTTCGTTCTAGCTGTCATAATAAGGGTATTACCACGCAAATATAAGGTGTGTTACTCTTCTTTGGTAAAGGAATCGAAGGTTCCGTCAATTTTTAGAACAATCAGACGTTCTTTGACCACTTCACTAGCGACCTCTTTGGTCCTTACCGTCTCCGATGGCTGGGGTGGGGAAGGTGCTACTTCATTGACTTCTAGTGGTAAAGAATCCGAGCTCTCCGTTTTAGACCTGGTTCCAGTGAGCAATTCACGCAGATCTAACGCTTGATCGTACTGGGCAATGTTTAGCACGAACTGTAAGGAAGGTTTGTTTCTCCCGTTCAGCATGTGTACGACAGAGGAGCGATTCATATCAAGCGCTTTTGCAAGTTCAGCGGGGGTCATGCCCGATTTTTGACGCCAACGCTCTATTCGAGTTACAATTTCTTCCATGTTTCAAATGTAAACACATCATTTTTCATCTAAAAACGAGTAG
>CATITW010000409.1 GCA_949547975.1 Cryomorphaceae bacterium
ATCAAACTACGCAGCATGCACGTCAATGCCGAGGCAGGCGGACCGCAACTCAGTAGCGAGGACGATCCCCGCATCACTCGCTGGGGACGCACCATGCGCAAATACCGCTTGGATGAATTACCCCAATTCCTAAACGTTCTCAAAGGCGACATGGGGATTGTGGGGCCTCGACCGGAACGTAAATTTTTCTTCGATCAGATCATCGATGCAGCCCCGCAATACAAATACCTGCTTCGTGTAAAACCAGGAATCACTTCCTGGGGCATGGTCAAATATGGCTATGCGGAGAATGTGGATGAAATGCTTGAACGCGCCCGTTACGACTTGATCTACACCGAAAACATCACCTTGCTCAGCGATATCAAAATCCTCTTCTATACCTTAGTCATCGTTTTACAAGGCAGAGGAAAATAAAGAACCACAAACAACCCAAACAACAACATGAAGAACATCACAGTTATTGGCGCAGGAACCATGGGAAATGGGATTGCGCACGTTTTTGCACAAAGCGGTTTTAACGTCGAACTCTTCGACATCTCGGCGGATGCACTCGAACGTGCAACGCAAACCATTGCAAAGAACATGGACCGTCAAATCGCTAAAGAACGCATGAGCGCTGAAGACAAAGAAGCTGCTATGGGTCGACTCCATACGGGCACTGACCTTGCCAAAGCCGTCGCTCAAGCAGATCTCGTGGTAGAAGCGGCTACGGAAAATACAACCATAAAATTCCAACTCTTCAAAGACCTAGACGCACTCGCTCCGGCACATTGTATCCTCAGTTCGAACACCTCTTCGATCAGCATTACAAAAATTGCGGCGCAAACGAATCGTCCAGACAAAGTGATCGGCATGCACTTTATGAATCCCGTTCCAGTGATGAAGCTCGTCGAGATCATTCGCGGCTACAGCACCTCGGACGAGACCATGAAGTCTGTGGTAGAGATGAGCACGGCACTAGGTAAAGTTCCTGTGGACTGTAACGATTACCCTGGTTTTGTCGCCAACCGCATTCTTATGCCTATGATTAACGAAGCCATCATTTCTCTGCATGAAGGTGTTGCTGGGGTGAGCGAGATTGATACGATCATGAAGCTCGGTATGGCGCACCCAATGGGGCCTTTGCAACTCGCAGATTTTATCGGTCTAGATGTTTGTTTAAGCATCATGAATGTCCTTTACGAAGGCTTAGGCAACCCGAAATATGCACCATGTCCCCTACTCGTTAATATGGTTACTGCCGGTAAACTCGGTGTGAAATCGGGCGAAGGATTCTACAACTACGCGAACGGTCCTAAGAATGCCGTGGTTAGTGGCCAATTCTCTTAAAAACAACATAATCTACTTATATTCTATGAAAACACAGATAGTTGCAGCGGCGCTGCTGATCGGTTTCCAATCTTTCGGACAAGTCGATCTCATCAATAAGGTAAAAGACAATGGTGCTGACGCGCCTTTGGGGTACGAATGGGAAGTAGTTGCGGATATCGAAGCAACTCCAGTCAAGAATCAAGGTGCTTCAGGAACTTGCTGGTCGTATGCTACCACATCGTTCGTGGAAAGCGAAATGATTCGTATGGGCAAAGCTCCGATCGATCTTAGTGAAATGTTTACCGTTCGTAAGGTTTACGAAGACAAGGGTGAAAAATACGTTCGCCTTCACGGGTATTTGAACTTCGCCCAAGGTGGAGCCCTACCCGATGTGATGTATGTCATCAAAAAATATGGTGCCGTTCCGCAAGAAGCGTACAGCGGTTTGAACTACGGTACGGAGATCAACCGTCATGGCGAGATGGAAGGTGCACTCAAGGGCATCCTCGACGCAGTGATTGAAAACAAGAATGGAAAATTGAGCACGAGTTGGAAGACGGGTTTCAATGGAGTTCTCGACGCTTATCTAGGTGATGAGCCTGCGCAGTTTGGTTACGAAGGAAAAACGTACACGCCGCGCACTTTTGCCGACGAGGTTGTCGGAGTGAATCCGGACGACTATGTACAAATCACCTCTTGGACGCACCACCCGTTCTACGAAGAGTGTGAGATTCAGGTTCCAGACAACTGGACTTGGGGCGGTAGCTACAACTTGCCGTTAGATGAAATGATGGAAGTTACCGAAGGTGCGCTTAAAGGCGGCTTCCCGGTTGCTTGGGCTTGTGATGTAAGCGATAAAGGATTTTCGATCCGTAACGGTATTGCAGTAATGCCCAACCAAAGCTGGAAAGAGATGAGCGACGAAGAGGCGCAAGCGGTGTACTCTGGCCCACATGC
>CATITW010000410.1 GCA_949547975.1 Cryomorphaceae bacterium
AATTCCTTGCCGACATGCTGCAACGTAAGGGCGCTCTGAATACTCGTATAGATAAAACGCGACGGCTTTCGGATGGGTTTTGCGACCGATGCTTCTAGCGGAACGATCGAAACGCCGCCGTTGAATGAGCCCACCCACAATTCGTTGTCTAGCGCTGTGATGCTGTAGAACTGATCGGTAACTAAACCTTGCTGAGGGTCTTTCTTTGTATATTGAAACCACTCAGAACCGTCCCAGCGCCACAATCCTGCACCGTCCGTACTGAGCCATATATCTCGATCTACTATAGCAACGTCACGCGGGTTAAACAACGCCGGCTGCTCTCGAAGTTGTTCAGGAATAGGTAATGCCTCTGCGCCTGCACTGGTATGTACAAATACGCCTTGCTCTTCTACAGCCCAAACTACCTTATCTTCGAACACGTCTACCATTTTACGGTAACTCGTATAGCGTTCGTCCTGCACAGCGGCGCGCACCGTATTCATATTCATGTCCCAATACAAAAGTCTACTGCCGGAAGTTGCTAACCACAGCGTATCGCCTTGCTGAGCAAAATCAAAAGAAAACGCTACGTCTTCCGGAGCTGTAGCAAAGGCAATCCTTTCCCATTGCCCTGCTTCCAAACTCAAGCGGTAAATCCCGTCTCCTACGGTACCTGCCCAAAGCGTGCGTTCACTGTCCTCAAACAAACTGATCACCGAACTCATCGCAGGAAGCTGAGGCACGTGATCATCCGCTAATGGACGTAAAACATTGAGGTCCAATGCCACCAAACCGCCTTGTTGCAGACCGATCCATAACGTAGAATCACGCGTTACACATAGGCTTTGCACATTCGTGGTACGTCGAACGGCAGTTGAGTCCAAGAAGTCCACCTTGGTGGCTGCACCATCATTGAATCTATATAACCCGTCCCTTGTTCCGAGCCATATAAAGCCAATTTCATCTGCAGCGACCGCATAGACACTTGGGTGTTCTAACCCTTCATTTGAAGCGATCTGACGAATGCCTTGACCGGACAGATTTCCGGACAACAGTAGGACAAAAAGCAGGAATACTGTACGCATGGGCAAAAGTTACGAAATAAAAAAGGGGACCCGCCAAAACGGCAGGTCCCCACACTTACTTACTAACCAAATGGTAAGTGATTATTTAAGGGCAACGCGTACAACACGCTCGCTTGATCCGTTCTGAACACGAACGATGTACATACCACGTGGCAACGCAGCAACATCTAAACGTGCAGCACCGTCGAATGACTGCTCCATAACTAGGGCACCAGTTACACTGTATACAGCTACTTTAGAAGTACCTGCAGCAGCCTCTACGAATAGAACATCAGAAGCTGGGTTTGGCTTCACGATGAATGCAGCAGCATCCTCTTCGATACCGATACCTGAACAAGGACCACACTGCTCCCAACAGTTCACATCAAGTGTTGAATCCATACCTGCAGCAACAGTCACCAAACGGTTCGTGAACGCACCTGTAGTCAACGTACATACGCTGTCAGAAGTTGCTGGATCGAACTGCTCTTGACCTGCCCAGTTGTCGTAAGTAAACTTGTACTCGTACGTACCTGGCAACAAAGAAAGAGTTACATCCCAAACGCCATCAGCGTCATCGTCAGTCATCGCGTGTGTACCACCGCTCCAAGAATCCATAGATCCTGTTAGGTATGGAGTTGTGAACGTACCTGCAGCAAGACCGTTAAGATCTACTTGGAACGTGTAGTCTTGTGGTGTTTGTGGCGCTGGACAAGTACCGTCCGTAGTACACTCACCGAAACATGTGCGGTAGTGGAAGTCTCCCATCAAGCCCATAGTAGCACTGTAGCCTACCATGTCACGGTCGTTGTACTGACCTGCAGCACAAGACTTACCGATGATGTTCTCTTTCGCACCCCAAGATGGGTCATTAGCAGAAAGGAATGTGAACATGCTGTAGAAACCAGTGTCCGCACGTAGTGTCTTAGAGTACACGCTATCACCGATAGGGTACATCTCGTTCACCCCTGGAGTAGCGAAACCTGTACCACCTGCAAGGTATACACCAGTCGTATCTACTGCAGTGTAGCTCATGTTTACTTGGAAAGTCATGTATACTTTACCAGCAACACCGCTACAGTCATTAAATGCATATCCTGGAAGGATAGTATCACCTGCAACAGAAGCGATACGGTTCGTGAAGGCTCCAGTAGTAATCGTACATGGATCACCTGCAGTGAACTGCTCTTGGTCTGTCCAACCGTCAACTGTGAATTTGTACTCGAAAGTTGAATCTGTTAGCGGCAAAGTAACCGTCCAGATAGAATCTCCTTCTGGATCGCTCATTGGGTTACACGAGCCACACCAGCTGTTAAAAGAACCGTTAACGAACACGCCGTTAGTGGTTGACCCAGTGTACTGAGTCATGTCTACGATGAAAGTAACATCGTTTTGAGCCCAAGCCATCATCGGCAAAAGCATCAATAAAGCGTAGATTTTTTTCATGTTAAGTGAATTTGTTATGGTTAGTAATTGTTATTGATTATTGTTGAAATACGCGTACATAATCGACTGTCATGTACTGCGGGAATGTGGTATTCGGACCTACTGGACCGGGCCAATCTCCTTCGACAGCGATGTTAAAGATGAAGAAATGCGGTTCGTGGAATGCACTGAGCGATCCGATGCTCAAATTGTGGTACTGCACATCGTCAAACAACCAGCGAATGCTGTTCTGATCCCATACCATAGAGTACACATGGAATTCATCGGCCAATTTCTCACCAGCGGGAACCGTAGTAGTCCCAGAGTGACTCGCCTGGCCTCCAGCATTCCAATGCGCTGTCCCATGAACGGTGCGGTCATTGACACCGTCACCACCGATCATTTCCATGATGTCGAGCTCACCACATTCTGGCCAACCCACAGTAGAAATATTATCACCTAACATCCAAAGTGCCGGCCACAAACCTTGTCCGAATGGCACTCGCGCTCGAATGTCGATGCGCCCATATTTAAAGCTTTGTTTATTCTGGGTTGTGATTCGGGCAGAAGTGAACGGCGCACCGCCGTAGTTTTCTTCCTTCGCTGTAATGGTCAAATAGCCATCACCTACTGTAGCGTTATTAGATCCGGCACGGTAGTACTGGCTTTCCTCATTTCCCCAACCTGAATTTCCGGTTTCGTAATTCCAGTCAGCCGTATTCAAAGACATGCCATCGAACTCATCCTGCCACACTAGATTGAACCCAGGATAAGACAAGGGTGTCGAATACCCAGAATCGGAAGGATTGTAATCCGTATCGTCGTTGTCGATCGTAATGACATTAAACGGTTCCGGAATGCTGACTTCATTTCCGTTGCTGTAGGCAATCCAGAAGTTTTCATCACTTTCCCAGTCCTCGTCGGTTAAAATTGGGATTTGAATCGAGTAGGTCGTTTGACCCTTCTCGATACTTGCTGTTCCTTCGGTTTGAACAAAATCGGTACCCGCTTCTGCTTCAAGATCCACCGTTTTATAATCAAACGTAAGGTCCTTCGGCGCCGGCTTGTTCAGGCTCACCTCATAAGTCAAGGTGAAATCCGTGTTGCCCTCTTCGATAGAGATGTCCGCACCAGAAAGTACAGGCGGCTCCTCAACCTCACAAGAGGCAAAGATCAGCGCTACAGCTATCAGCAAATAATGAGACTTCAGCATAGAGGCTTAGAGTTCAGAATAGATGGTGAAACGCCAAAGACCGCCACCAAAGTTTACTTCGATCTCCATGTAACGTGCAGTGCCGTCGTCGGTCATCGAAAGAATATCGTAAGTAATGTCCGCTACTGGAGAGCTCACCTCACCAACATTCGTCGCTTTTGGAAGCCCGATGAATGCACCTGAACCGATCAATTTTAATTGGCCCATACCAGCAACACCTGCGTCAGGAATCACCTCGAAGTCGTGTACTCCACTACCCCAATCGGCCTTATCGCCTGTTAAGAAACTCTCTGGCTGACAACCGTCCGCTGCAACACCCATGTAAGTCTCTGCCCAAAGGTCCCCGTTAGTCTCGTAGGTGAGTTTTGCGTCTTTATCGAACGTCCACTCGTCGTTAAATAGACACGGACGATCGGTAGGACCGGTTGCCGGTAGGAACCACCAAGTTTGCGAGCCATCCACAGGACCTACCCAAAGACAGCCTGCGATCGGTGCCATTTTCCAGGTACGTGACGTACAATCGGTCAAGAATTCTGCAGCGCCTTCACATACTAACGGTGCATCGCGGAAGATCTCCACAGTTCCCGTAGCGACATCGTGTCCGCCTTGGTTGAATACTTTGTGCTCTACGTTGTAGACACCCATGGTAGAGATGAATACTTCTACTTCTTCACCAGTAAAGACACCTACGCCTTCCACTTCCCACTGGTAGAGGAAAGGATCGCCGGAGCTGTTTGAGGTGAAGCGAACCGTGTTGGAGTCTACCTCCGTCACGGTGTAACCTGCTGTAGGCAAATCGCCCAATTCTGTTTTGCCTGTAACGCTTGGTTCACAAGCCGTAAATGCGATGGCTGCCACCGCAAATGCGAGTAGTTTAAATGCTTTCATTAGTAACCGTCGTTTTGTGTTAGTGCACCATTTGATGCGTCAATCTCGTTTTGTGGAATAGGCAAATAGCGCTTGGTCTCATCCCATCCAGTCAACACCGTTGCTGCTTGTCCAGTTCTCACTAGATCGTAGTAACGATGACCTTCTGTGGCCAATTCCATTCTGCGCTCGTTGTAAATATCTTCTAACAACTGCGTTCCGCTCGTATTGATCGGTTGAACACCTGCGCGCACGCGAACTTGATTCAAGTAAGCACGTGCTGTTCCTTCTGAACCACCGCTGCGAACCAAACCTTCTGCGGCCATCAAAAGCACATCTGCATAACGAATTTCACGCACGTTGTTTCCCCAGTTCAATGCTGGTTCACCATCCGGCGGGAACATGCTTGCTAATGGCGCATATTTCTTCATAAAGAATCCTGTGTTCTGATACCCCGGAGAGTACTCCATGGCTGCATTGTTGTCTGCATCGATGATGGTCGCCTGGTAACGTGGATCCGTAGACATGAACGCTTCTAGATCTTCTGTTACTGGACAGAAACCCCATCCCGGTGTGTAGTCAGGACCGTTGTAATCGCGCATTCCACAGAACTGAACGCCTACGTTTCCTTCACTGTGACCTGATCCGAAACGTCCCCAGTCTGAGGTAGAGTTTTCAGAGTAGGTGATCTCAAAAACGCTTTCTGAAGACCACTCACCAGCTTTGGTGAAAATCTCGTTGTAGTCGGACACAAGGGCGTACTCGCCAGAATTGATCACTTCTTCACAAAGTGTCGCCACTTCTGCCATGTTTTGATCGTCGTCCATCATTAAATAGACGCGAGCTAGCAACGCCTGAGCGGCACCTTTGGTCGCACGACCAATCTCGTTTCCAGGAACGTTCGTCGGCAAATCTGCAATCGCCAATTCCAATTCCTCCACCACGAACGCATACACGTCCTCTGGCGCAGACTGAACTACGGAATAGTACTCCGACGGGTCAAGCGTGCTTTTGATCAA
>CATITW010000411.1 GCA_949547975.1 Cryomorphaceae bacterium
AGTGTCGACGGCGTCGTGGTTGCAGCAAATTACAACTGCCCCGGACAGCTCGTTATTTCGGGAGAAGTGAGCGCTATCGAAACTGCCTGTGAAAAGGCAAAAGAAGCTGGAGCAAAACGAGCACTCGTGCTGCCTGTAGGTGGTGCGTTCCACAGTCCGCTTATGGAACCGGCTCGAGAAGAATTGGCCGCAGCGATCGAACAAACCGAATTCCAGAAACCTTCTTGCCCAGTGGTTCAAAACAGCGTCGCAAAAGCAGTTACCGATCCTGCTGAAATCAAGAAAAACCTCATCGATCAGCTCACCGCACCTGTGAAATGGACGCAAAGCGTTCAAGAAATGATCGCGGCAGGGGTGACTGAATATGTAGAATGTGGTCCAGGGAAAACACTTCAAGGACTCGTTAAAAAAGTCGACCGTTCGATGAACGTGAGCGGCGTAAGCTTCGAATAATGAAAGAAGTCACCTGGAAGAGTCCGTCCAACATCGCTCTAGTAAAATACTGGGGCAAATACGATGTTCAAATACCTGCGAACCCCTCGATCTCATTTACTTTAAGTAAAGCGGTCACCACCACTACCTTAAAGTACACGAGCGGCTCAGGGCAAGTCAAGGTCTTTTTAGACGGCGAGGAAGTCCCTTCCTTTCTACCTAAAATTCAAACGTTTTTTGAACGCACGGGATGGATGTTTCCGTTCCTTGGTGAATTCGATTTTGAAATCCATACCTCGAACAGTTTCCCGCACAGTTCTGGAATCGCTTCTTCGGCATCAGGCATGAGTGCTCTTGCCTTGTGTTTGATGAGTGTCAAACAAGAACTTGGCCACACCGTAACGGATTTTTACCACGAAGCCAGTGAGGCCGCCCGCCTCGGCTCAGGCAGCGGATCACGTTCAGTATACGGTCCTTTGGCCGCATGGGGAAAACACGTCGAGATAGAGGGCAGTAGCGATACGCATGCCGTCGCTTACAAAGATGTAGACCCTGTATTTACCGACTTCCAGGACACCATACTTTTGGTCGAAAAAGGAAGTAAGGCGGTAAGCTCTACCGTAGGACATGGCCTGATGAATGGACATCCATACGCTGAGGCCCGCTTTAATCAAGCGCACGAAAATCAAAGTGTTCTTCTTCGCGCAATGCTCGAAGGCGACCTTACAACCTTCGGAGAATTGGTCGAAAGTGAAGCTTTGACGCTCCACGGGATGATGATGACCTCCATGCCGTATTTCATTCTAATGAAGCCTGGCACGTTAGAAATCATAGAACGCATCTGGGCCTACCGCGAAAAGACGGGTAACCCAGTATACTTTACACTAGATGCGGGCGCGAACGTACACGTGCTGTATCCAAAATCCCACAAAGACGTAATTTTGGAATTCATCGATACTGAGCTCCGAACATTCTGTAAGGATGGTAGTTATCTTTGTGATGAAGTTGGTCTAGGACCACAACAGATTAGTTAAACCGCCCTATGAAAAATTCACCCTTGTTTTACGGCAAAGTCCTGCTCTTTGGAGAGTACGGGATTATCAAAGACAGTATGGGCTTATCCATACCGCACACGTATTACAAAGGTGCTTTTCAGTTCTCGGACCAATTCTCTGATGAGCAGCAGTCCTCGAACCGTCACCTACAAGCCTACCTCACCTACCTTAAGAGCGATGATGCACCTTGTAGCTTTAACTTTGAGTTATTCGAGGAAGAAATAAACAACGGTTTATTCTTTGATTCTTCCATACCACAAGGATTCGGTGTCGGTTCCTCTGGCGCACTAGTAGCTGCCATTTACGACCGCTACAGCACTGATAAAATCTCTACAGAACCTCAGCGTCCTGAAGACATCAAGCAGCTCAAAAGTATTTTTAGTTGGATGGAAAGCTACTTCCATGGGAAGAGCAGCGGTATCGATCCAACCATCTGCTACCTCGGCCTTCCATTGCTGATCAAAAGCAAGGACCAGCTCGGTACGATCTCCCTACCTTCCGCTCGCACCGGCGAGGGGGCCGTGTTCCTATTGAACAGCGGCGCACCCGGAGAAACCCAACCGATGGTCGAGATCTTCATGGAGAAGCTGAAAGAAGACGGCTTCCGCACCATGCTCAAAGACCAGTTCGTTAAATACAACGATGCCTGTATCCAAGCCTTCGTGAAAGGCGATACTTCTCCCCTGTTTTCGAACTTAAAGAAACTCAGCTCGCTCGTTTTAGATTACTTCGACCCTATGATTCCTTCTGGATTCCACGAGCTTTGGAAAGAAGGCTTGGAAACCGAGGAATACTTTTTGAAGCTTTGCGGATCAGGAGGCGGTGGTTTTGTGATGGGATTCACGAGAGACTATGAGGCTGTTAAGGATAAATTTGAACGCTTCGCTCCAGAGGTAGTCTATCAGTTTTGAGACCGTTAAGCCGTAAACGACTGCGCATTCTTAAGGTTTTTGCACTGCTCAGCCAGATTCGCTGGTACAACATTCTATTGCTCATTTTCGGCCAGTATTTAACCGCACTTTTTGTCTTTGCGGCTCCTGGAGATCGTCTAGAAGCATTCGCTGACGGCGGCACGCACATGATCATCTGGGCCTCCGCTTTAGTGCTTTCCTTCGGCTTTTTAACCAATAGTTTTTACGACCTCGAGGCAGACACCATCAACCGTCCTAAACAAACGGCCTTTGAACGCTTGGTGAGCAAAAGCACTAGTTTTCGTGTCGCCACACTACTACTGGTTTGCGGGTTACTATTGTCATTTACCGTTAGCCTAAGAGCTTTTCTATTCTTTAGCGCATACGCCGCCGGTTTGTGGCTCTACTCGCATAAACTGCGAAGTATTCCCATCGTTTCCCACATGAGTGCTGCCATTTTAGGCATGCTGCCCTTCTTTGGGATATCTGTTTACCATCATTTCTTGAGCCTACACACCTTGGCCTTTGGTTCATTGCTTGGGGTAACGCTTTTTTCTCGCGAGCTGCTCAAAGACATGATGATGTATAAAGGGGATATCATCGTGGGGCGTCAAACAGTGGCTAGTGAATACGGACTGGACCGTACACGTTTCGCATTATTGATCAGTAATTCGCTTGCTTGGGTACCTGCATTTTTCACCAAAGGCCTGTTTTCTCAGGAAGCGGAGATCGGAATTGTGCTGATCTTAATACTGCTCACCATATCCAACCTGACCACTTTGCGATCGACCGAGCTGCGTGCATTGCGCTGGGCACACCTGGGTTATAAACTCGTATTGATCATTGGCGTGTTGACCATCCCCTTCCTTTAACGTAGGATTTGGAGCGTGCCTTCTTTGATCGCAATTTCGTCAAACGGAAGGTTGGCTATTAAACGGTATGAATATGTGCCGATCGGCAGCTGTTTTCCTCGATACGTTCCGTCCCAACACTCGTTTTCATCCGAAGTAGTAAAGACTTCATTGCCCCAGCGGTCAAAGACGTGAATCGTGTACCCCTCATAGCCTACCCCTTTGATCTCGAAGCATTCATTTAGGCCATCACCGTCTGGAGTGAATGCACCTGGGATGTACATGTAAAAATCGGTTTCAACGGCCACTGTGAGGGTGATGCTGTCGATACAGCCAAAGTCGCTAGAGACTACTTGAACGATTTCATAATCGCCCGGTCTCGCAAAATCGTACTCAAATTCAGGTCCAGTGATAACGGTGGAGTCCACATACCACGTCCAATTCACCTCATTCGTCGCCTTTTCTGTAAAGAATACGCGCAATGGAACATACGGGTCATTTATAAAGGTGAAACCAGCACTCGGTGAAGGCATATTAACGGCAAGCGCACTGTCCAAAAGCAGCACATTACAGCCGTCAGCTACCGAGAATTCATAAAACGTCGAATCTTTATAGGGCAAGACGGTTCGAGGGTTGTTCGAGGTCAGGTTATCGGTCCATACAAATGCTAATGGCGAGCGACCGCCGTGGTACAACGGGGCAATCACAGCACTATCACCGGGACATACACGAACCGTGTCGGCCTCATACACCATGGGCGTATAGTCGCTGATAAACAGTTCTTGCGAGAGCATAATAGAGTCACCACATTCGTCCATCAGCACAAAATGAAAGGCGGTATCCCCAAGGACTTCTACATATCGGGAATACGCAATGGCATTGTCATTGAGCCAGTACCCCGTATGCGAACCCTCGAAGGAATTGACCAGAACAGAGAGTTCGACACTATCACCGGGACACGCTACAGAATCTGAGGCGATGTCTTTGATCAATTCTGCCTCGAGCGTGTCTTTATCACGGATCAAATAGTTCAACCGCGTGACTGGATAGTTGTAACAATCGGTAAAGACGTAATCTTGAACAATCACTAGGGTATCTATACCTTCGGCCACATTGTCATCGTAGACATAAAACACAAGTGTATCTGCCTTCACTCCTGGTGCCAACGTCATCGTATC
>CATITW010000412.1 GCA_949547975.1 Cryomorphaceae bacterium
TTCCTCATGGCCATGACCGTCGCCGAGGATCGGAGCGATCACCAAACCAACCAAACACGTTAGTTTGATCAAAATGTTCATAGAAGGACCAGAAGTATCTTTAAATGGATCACCTACGGTGTCACCAGTTACTGCCGCTTTGTGCGCTTCAGAACCTTTGTAAGTCATTTCACCGTCGATCATAACACCCGCCTCGAAAGACTTTTTAGCGTTATCCCAAGCACCACCAGCGTTGTTCTGGAAGATGGCCCAAAGAACACCTGAAACAGCAACACCTGCCATGTAACCACCGAGCATCTCAGCAGCTTCTTGACCGTTGTAACCGAATGCCATAGGCAAGAATGCTACCACGAGTGGGAAGATGATCGTCATTGCACCTGGAAGCATCATCTCACGCAATGAAGCCTGCGTAGAGATCGCGACACATTTGTCGTATTCTGGTTCCGCTTTGTACTCCATGATACCTGGAATATCTTTGAACTGACGACGTACTTCTTTCACCATTTCCATGGCTGCTTTACCTACTGCGTTCATTGCAAGTGCAGAGAATACAACAGGAACCATACCCCCAACGAATAACATCGCGAGCACTGGAGCCTTGAAGATGTTGATACCATCGATACCTGTGAAGGTTACGAAGGCAGCAAAAAGAGCAAGTGCAGTCAATGCTGCAGAAGCGATCGCAAATCCTTTACCGATCGCTGCAGTAGTGTTTCCTACAGAATCAAGGATGTCAGTACGCTCACGTACTTCTTCTGGCAATTCGCTCATCTCAGCGATACCACCAGCGTTATCCGCGATAGGACCGAATGCATCGATAGCGAGCTGCATTGCAGTGGTAGCCATCATTGCCGAAGCAGCGATTGCAACACCATAGAAACCTGCGAATGCGTACGACGACCAGATGGCGCCAGCAAACAACAAGATAGGAGCAAACGTAGAGATCATACCTACGCCAAGACCTGCGATGATGTTTGTTGCAGCACCCGTAGCAGATTTTTGAACGATGTCTAAAATTGGTTTTTTACCCAAACCAGTGTAGTACTCTGTAAAGTAAGAGATCAATGCACCTACTACAAGACCTACTAAAACAGCGCCGAACACAGCGTTGCTAGAAACCTCTTTGAATCCTTCGCCGAAGAACTTCATGCTCAACGTTTCAGGCAATAACATTTGGATCAATACATAAGAACCGATCGCGGTTAACAAGATAGAAACCCAGTTACCGATGTTCAATGCGCGCTGAACCTCTGGTTCTTTTGCGTTATTGTCCTTGATACGAATGAAGAACGTACCGATGATAGAGAAAATGATACCTACACCAGCAATCATCATAGGAAGCATGATAGGACCGTGGTTCTCTAGGAAGTTACCTGTGCTGATGAAGTTATCATTGATCACGTAGTTCCCCAATACCATCGAGGCGAGTACTGTCGCAACGTATGAACCGAAAAGATCGGCACCCATACCTGCAACGTCACCTACGTTATCACCTACGTTATCTGCGATAGTTGCAGGGTTACGTGGATCATCTTCAGGAATACCTGCTTCTACCTTACCTACAAGGTCAGCACCTACATCGGCAGCTTTGGTGTAAATACCACCACCTACACGTGCAAACAATGCGATAGACTCCGCACCCAAAGAGAAACCGGCAAGGGCTTCAAGGACAATGGTCATCTCGTTGTAGAATGTATCCTCACCGACGATGAACCAATTGGTCAATATGATAAATAGGATACCTAGACCGAAAACGGCTAGACCAGCAACACCCAATCCCATGACTGTACCACCGCGGAAAGAAACTTTCAACGCTTGTGGAAGGGACGTACGAGCCGCTTCTGTTGTTCTTACGTTTGAATCTGTAGCAATGCGCATACCGATGTTACCCGCTACTGCAGAGAATACTGCACCGATCACGAATGCAACTACGATGAACCAGTGCGTGGTTTCAACGATAGAAGAAATTACGCCGAGTAGAATACCCGCGACGACTACGAAGATTGCGAGAATACGATATTCCGCGTTCAAGAATGCCAAAGCACCTTCCTTAATATAGGCGGCGAGTTTTGACATTTTTTCCGTTCCTGTCCCCTGCTTAACTACCCAGCTGCGTAGTACCAACATGTAGATCAGGCCAACGATACCGAAGATAGGTATCAATAAAAGCATGTTTTCCATTTTGTGTAAACTATGGTTTGATTTTAAACAATCAGCCCCTCCCGCGTTCACGGAAAGGGCTGCAAATATAAGTGATAGAGTCTTTACTCCGTAAGCTAGAATAAAACCTCCAGGTTATTTAACATACATGACTGACTTCACTGCGTCGATTACTTGACCTACTTGCGGCAAGAAAGCCTCTAAAAGCGTAGGGCTGTACGGCGCTGGCGTATCCGTCGTAGTGATGCGTTTGATCGGTGCATCGAGGTAGTCGAATGCTTCCGCTTGCACTTTATAGGTAATCTCTGTAGCGATTGAACCTAACGGCCAAGCCTCCTCAAGACATACCAAACGGTTGGTTTTCTTCACACTTTCGATCACTGTAGCGTAGTCGATAGGGCGAACCGTGCGTAGATCGATGATTTCACAAGAGATGCCTTCTTTTGCGAGTGCGTCTGCTGCTTCGTAGGCCGTTTTGATGATCTTACCGAAAGACACGATAGTAACGTCAGTACCCTTGCGCTTGATGTCTGCAACACCGATCGGCAAGATGTATTCTCCTTCTGGCACTTCGCCTTTGTCTCCGTACATCTGCTCACTTTCCATGAAAATGACAGGATCGTTATCGCGGATGGCGCTTTTCAAGAGGCCTTTGGCGTCGTATACGTTCGAAGGAACGACTACTTTAAGTCCTGGACAGTTCGCGTACCAGCTTTCGAACGCTTGGGAGTGCGTTGCAGCGAGCTGACCCGCAGAAGCTGTAGGTCCACGGAATACAATAGGTACATTGATCTGACCGCCCGACATCTGCTTCATTTTAGCAGCATTGTTGATGATCTGATCGATCGCAACCATCGAGAAGTTAAAGGTCATGAATTCTACGATAGGACGTAGACCGTTCATCGCGGCACCTGTAGAGATCCCGGCAAAACCAAGCTCTGCAATAGGAGTATCGATAACACGCTTTGGACCGAACTCGTCGAGCATTCCTTTAGATGCCTTGTAAGCACCGTTATATTCCGCCACTTCTTCACCCATTAGATAGATGTTTTCGTCGCGGCGCATTTCTTCACTCATGGCCTCGCATACGGCCTCTCTGAACTGAATCGTTTTCATAGTAAAATATGTGTCAGGTCGGCAAATATAATATCCTTTGGGGAGGATTGGGATAAAAATTGGCCACGATAGAACCAATTTCATCAAAAGCACCGACGTTCGTTCAATAAACCCCACTTAACCCTAGAAAGTTTGCAAGAATTTTCAATGCCCAATAGATTTTGTCTAAAACTGTAGTGAAGATTCATCAGACACTTGGATATGTTATGCACGCATAGTAATTTGGTAGGCAACAATTGAAACCATCAACTCATGGATATTCTAGTATGTATTAGTCATGTGCCGGATACCACAGCGAAGATCAACTTCTCTGCGGACGGCAGCAGTTTAGACCCCTCTGGAGTGCAGTTTGTCATCAACCCGTACGATGAGTTCGGTTTGACCAAAGCGCTTCATATTAAAGAAGTACAAGGCGGAACCATCACCGTTCTCAACGTTGGTGGTCCTGAAACAGAACCTACCCTGCGCAAAGCACTTGCGATCGGAGCAGATAAAGCAGTACGCATCAACGCCACCCCTACGGACGCTATCACAGTAGCCCAAAACATCAAGAACCACATCTCGGCGAATGCGTATGACCTGATCATCTGCGGTCAAGAAAGTATCGACTATAACGGACAGCAGGTACCCGCCATGGTGGCTGCAATGCTGCGTTATCCGTTCGTGAACGCTTGTGTAGGTCTTGAGCTCGACGGCACTTCTGCTTCAACCAAAGCAGAGATTGACGGCGGACATGCTTCTTACAATAATGCCCTTCCTATGATTATCGGCGGGAAGAAAGGCTTGGTAGAAGAGAAAGACCTCCGCATCCCGAACATGCGCGGCATCATGTCAGCACGCAGCAAGCCTTTAGGGGTTGAAGAGCCTACCTCAGGCGCTGCTCCGACAGTATCTGCTGCTTTCGAGAAACCCGCAGGAAAAGCCGCTGTAAAGATGGTTGAACCGGACCAGATTGACGAGCTCGTACGATTGTTGAACGAAGAGGCGAAAGCCATTTAAACCAAAGCATTATGTCAGTATTTGTATATGTAGAGGATTGGAACGGCGCACTAAAGAAAGCCTCTTTCGAAGCCGTGAGTTACGCAAAAACCTGGGCAGATATGCTTGGGGAGTCCGTAGTTGCACTCGTTAGCGGTGCTGCAGGCGAGGTAAGTTCCTTAGCTACTTATGGCGCGGATGAGATTCGCACATTCACCCCAGCTGTTTCTGGCTTTGGTGTGGCCGAGCAAGTTAAATCGCTCAGCGAAGGCGCTAAAGGTTTGGTCGTTGCCGGTACCAATTTCGGAAAAACAGTCGCTCCAGCAGTGGCTGCACTAGGCGAAGGCGCCTTGAGCACGAACACGATCAGTGCACCGTTACAAACGGCACCGCTTCAAGTAAAGCGTGGCGCATTTTCATCAAAAGGTATCGAGACCATTACGCTTGAAGGAGCCTTCCCCATCATTTGCTTTACTCCGAACAGCATCGGCATTCAGGAACGCAGCGGAGCAGGCACCATTTCTAGTGCATCCGCAGAAGGCACTGATCTTTTGGAATTGGCAGAAAAATCAGTGACTACAGGTAAGATTGCTCTTCCGGAGGCAGATGTCGTAGTCAGCGCAGGACGCGGTCTGAAAGGACCTGAAAACTGGGGTATGGTTGAAGAACTTGCCGATGTGCTCGGAGCCGCTACCGCCTGTTCAAAACCGGTCAGTGATATCGGGTGGAGACCCCACAGCGAACACGTCGGCCAAACGGGCATTCAAGTCAACCCGAATCTGTATATTGCGATCGGAATTTCCGGCGCGATTCAGCACCTTGCTGGTGTAAGTGCATCCAAGACCATAGTGGTAGTAAACACGGACGCAGAAGCGCCGTTTTTCAAAGCTGCCGACTACGGTATTGTAGGTGATGCATTTGAAGTTGTCCCCCGTTTGGTGGACGCCTTGCGCGCCTTCAAGGCCGCACAATAATGCAAGAAATAGAAATTACTGTAAAGGGATTATCCTACAGTCAAGGTAAATCAGGAGCTTACGCACTTATCCTCGCCGAAAAGGAAGGGAAAGGACGTAAGCTTCCTGTCGTTATAGGGGGCGCTGAAGCCCAAAGCATCGCTGTAGCCATGGAAAAGTCTGTGGCTCCTCCGCGTCCGCTGACCCACGATACTTGGCGCAA
>CATITW010000413.1 GCA_949547975.1 Cryomorphaceae bacterium
CATAGGGTTTGGGATCGTAAGATTCGTACAATTCGTCCGCTTGACCTTTTTGCTGTGCAAAGGTCAAAAAGGGAACGAGCAAGGTTAGGAGGATTTTTTTCATATGGTACTAATTTTATACAAAGATATGGGTATACACCGGTACTATGCAATGCAAAGTACCATATTTTTTTGCTTTTCAACTCGAGTCCATGCGATTTGCCTAAAATATCGAACCTAAAAAAACCCGTGTGTATTGAGATACAGCACGGGGTAGGGGATTTTAAAAATCTAAATGCTTAACGGATTTTTTTTGCCTTTAGGGCATAAACTAAGGGGAACATACCCTCTTTGCCCTTGATTTGGTAGCGACCTTCGGCCGGAGAAGTGGCTTCGAAAATCTCATACGGACTCCAATCGTACTCGTTGAAATAGTCCAATGTGCGGTCGGGGTGATCGACTATTGGTTTGATGACTTCGCTCAAGCCATGGTTCCAAGTATGGTTTTTCATGTTCTTGGCTTGGGGAGCGGCATAGGAGCCTTCGCGTTCTTCAGTGATCACGCCATCATTAAAATACGAGTAGATGACTTCTTTGAATTGGTCATCCAAAATCCATAGGACGGGGTGGAATTCCACAAAAATGAGTTCGCCGCCGGGTTTTAGATACGAAAACACCGTATCCATCCATTCTTTGGGGTCCGGATGCCATCCGATCACTCCGTACGAAGCAAAGACCACATCAAAGGTACCTTGCAAGTGGGGGACCGGAATCACTGCGTCGGACTGTACAAAATGAACCGCTGGATCCACGCTGCACGCCCTAACGAGTTGCTCACCGGCACGAACCGCCACCTCGGAAAAATCGAGACCTACCACTTCTTTAGCGCCCAGGGTGTGCAGGGAAATAGTATCCTGTCCGAAATGGCACTGCACGTGTAACGCGCGTTTTCCTTTAAGATCAGGCATCAGATCCAGTTCGATCGGATTCAAGGACATCTGTTGCTTTATAAAAGTCGCATTGTCGTAAAAATCGGAATCTGGATGCAGGCTCGCCCAGTGGTCCCAGAGTTCTTTGTTGATTCTTTTCAGGTCGTGATGCTTCATCGATTTAGGCTTTCTAAAGTCTCTTGTCGTTCGCGCAATCGCTCATATTCGGCGTAGCAATCTAAGAGCGATACTAAGAATTGATAATCGTTAAATGTGCGGATTTGAGTATCAGAATACTTGCAATAAAACATAAAGGCTTCCATTTCTGCCTTTGGAATTCCGGTCAATTCCTCCAAAATACTTCTGTTGTTTCCTTCTTCCAGCTTCCTGCGGTAATAATCCTCTTGTTGCAATTTTCGCAAAGCGGCCAATTGTTTCGGGCGTTTGCCAAAGCTGTAATACAACAGATCGAGCGGGTTTGCTAGGGTAGGCGCGATGCTCTGTGGTTCGCGAATATCTCCAACAGAAGGCACGATCGGCTTGCGCTGAGGCATGGTTCGTGGGTTGTTCGAGGTGATCGCGTAAATGCTCACTTCGTCCAGCAGAAAGTTTTTCGGAACCAATTTTATCCGTTGCTCCTTCGCAATGTTCGCAATCATCGTACCGTCTACAGGCAAGTATTTGAACGAATACCCCACATTGGAAATAACAATCGTATCTCCTTGTGCTACAGACAACTCGAAGTATCCAATGCCGTTGGTGATGGTCCCCGCAAAAGTTTTGTTGTTGACGATGTAGGAATTGGGCAACGCAAAAGATGAATCTCTGTCGACAACAGTCCCTTTCAATATGTAACTTTGGGCTGCGCCTTGAACACCCGCTGAGCAAAATGCCACAGAAAGGAGCAGGCGCGTTAAATTTTTAATCCTTCTATTCATGTCAGACGACGGTAAAAAAGTCATTTTCTCGATGTCACGTGTGAGCAAAGTATTGCCACACAATAACAAGGCCATTCTTAAGGACATCTACTTATCCTTCTTCTACGGAGCCAAAATAGGTATCCTAGGTTTAAACGGATCGGGTAAATCCACGCTTTTAAAAATAATTGCCGGTGTAGACAAGAGTTACCAAGGCGATGTAGTGTTTTCGCCGGGCTATTCTGTGGGCTACCTTGAGCAAGAACCGCAGCTCGAGGCGGGAAAAACCGTTATGGACATCGTAAAAGAAGGTGCTGCGGAAACGGTTGCAGTTTTGGACGAATACAATAAGATCAACGACGACTTCGGTTTACCAGAGGTGTATGAGAATCCTGAGAAAATGGAGCAACTCATGGCACGCCAAGCTGAACTCCAGGATAAGATTGACGCTTCGAATGCATGGGAGTTAGAAACCATGCTAAACCGTGCTATGGATGCCTTAAACTGTCCGCCTTCAGATCAGCTGGTAGATCATCTTTCTGGTGGGGAAGCCCGCCGTGTGGCGCTGTGTCGCTTACTTATCCAGCAGCCGGACGTATTACTTTTAGATGAGCCGACCAACCACTTGGATGCAGAAAGTATTCTGTGGTTAGAGCAGCATTTGCAGCAATACAAGGGAACGGTCATCGCGGTGACACACGACCGTTACTTCTTAGATAATGTAGCGGGTTGGATTTTAGAATTGGACCGTGGGGAAGGGATTCCTTGGAAAGGAAACTACAGCTCGTGGTTGGATCAGAAAACCTCGCGCATGGCCCAGGAGGAGAAGCAAGCCTCGAAACGTCGCAAGACCTTGGAACGTGAATTGGAATGGGTTCGTATGAATCCAAAAGGCCGTCAAAGCAAGAGCAAGGCGCGTTTGAGCAACTACGAAAACTTATTGTCTCAGGAACAAAAAGAAAAAGAAAGCAATCTTGAAATCTTTATTCCTGCGGGTCCTCGCTTAGGAATGAACGTGATTGAGGCCCAGTCGGTCAAAAAAGGGTTTGGCGAAAAATTGCTGTATGACAATCTAAATTTCAAGCTGCCACCGGCTGGAATCGTCGGAATTGTAGGACCTAACGGTGCTGGTAAGACGACCATATTTAAAATGATTATGGACCAGTTGCAGCCGGACGAAGGACAGTTCGATGTGGGTGAAACGGTGAAGATTTCCTATGTCGATCAGTCGCATGAGAAATTGGACGCTAACAAATCTATTTTCGAAGTGATCGGCGAAGGAACTGAGGAGGTGATGCTCGGTGAGCAGCGTGTGAATGCCCGTGCCTATTTAAGCAGATTCAACTTTGCCGGAGGGGATCAAAGTAAGAAAGTCGGTGTGCTTTCCGGTGGTGAGCGCAACCGTCTTCATTTGGCCATGGCGTTGAAAGAAGGAGGTAATGTGTTACTTTTGGATGAGCCTACGAATGATTTGGACGTCAATACTTTACGTGCCTTAGAGGAGGCTTTAGAAAACTTTGCAGGCTGCGCGGTAATCATCTCGCACGACCGCTGGTTCTTAGACCGCGTGTGTACCCACATTCTGGCTTTCGAAGGTGATTCAGAAGTCTATTCATTTGAAGGTTCGTTCTCCGAATATGAGCAGAATAAACTCAAACGATTAGGACGTACAGAGCCGACTCGATTCAAATACAAAAAGCTGATGAAGTAGTGGCAGACATGTGCCTTTTTACTTAAATTTCTCGAGAAGCCCGCAAACACCATGCGGGCTTCTTTGTTATCTTGCAACAGAACCTAAATACAACACAGACCAATGATGAGAATCAACCTTAGTGACGAGCGCTTAGAAACCCTTGAGATGATTCGTCAATCCGCGAAAGAATTTGCTGAAACTAGAATTCGTCCCAACGTTATGGAGTGGGATGAGGCGCAGCACTTTCCTATAGATGTTTTTAAAGAAATGGGCCAGCTGGGCTTTATGGGTGTTTTGGTACCCGAGGAATACGGCGGCGCTGGAATGGGCTATCAAGAATACATTACGGTGATCGATGAGATTGCTCAGGTATGTGGATCGATCGGTCTCTCGGTTGCGGCACATAACAGCCTTTGTACTGGACACATCTTGCAGTTCGGAAACGATGAACAGAAAAAGAAGTGGTTGCCAAAATTGGCCACGGCAGAATGGATTGGTTCGTGGGGACTTACGGAAACCGGAACCGGTTCGGATGCAGGGGGGATGGATACCACAGCGGTTCTTGACGGAGATCATTATGTTTTGAACGGATCCAAAAACTGGATCACTCACGCCATTTCTTCGTCCATATCAGTCGTGATTGCACGTACGGGCGAGAAAGGAGATTCAAGAGGAATGACCGCCTTTGTCGTTGAAAAAGGCACTCCTGGATTTACGGCAGGTAAAAAGGAAAACAAGCTCGGTATGCGCGCCTCGGAGACCGCATGTCTGTTCTTTGATAATTGTCGTGTTCCGAAAGAAAACGTCCTTGGAAAGGTAGGAGAGGGTTTCATTCAGTCCATGAAAATCTTAGACGGCGGACGTATTTCCATTGCAGCACTAAGTGTCGGTATCGCTCGTGGGGCGA
>CATITW010000414.1 GCA_949547975.1 Cryomorphaceae bacterium
ATATCCCTCAGTAGTCTCGTTGTACTCCTCAATCGAAGGATATAAGTCCAATTTTTCCGATACCTGTTGCGTAATAGCTGTACTTCTCGCAAGCGCAAACGTGTAAGTATCATACGCTTTGATCTGATCCTCTAATGAGGTCAATTCGTGATACGTATTCATCGTTCTGCACATGGTTTGCTGACAATCCAGCAACGTGTAGTAGGTCACATTCGAAGTTTCTTTCATTTTTGTCAGCACCCGATGGGTGTACTCCTGCACAAAAAATGCAGTTTTCGACTGAATACTAGCTGTATTCGTAAACATAGATTTATTGATTTTGTGGTTTGGAAATTTTAAACTTAGCATACGCTCCACCACCCAGTAAGAGTGCTAATATCCCTCCATCGATCGGAACGCCAGGAGGTTGAGGAGCAGGCACAACAACGGTTCTTCGTTGTGCATGTATGTGATTCGTGAGTAGCATTAAGAGTGCAATAGTCATCAATTTTTTCATGTGGAGTGCTTTTATGAGCATTAATACTTACTAAACTACGCTTATGTATCAATTATATTATCAGTTTGGAAAACTTTAGGTTATCAACAAATGCTACCTTTGGGACATGATTATCACTAAAACACCCTTTAGAATCTCGTTTGTAGGCGGAGGCAGCGATCTTGAAGCCTTCTTTTCTCTGCGAAAAGGCGCCGTATTAAGTACAACGATCGATAAGTATATGTACATCAGTTCTCACCAATTTTTTGAGAAAAACAAGATTCGGTGTAAATACTCCCAAACCGAAACGGTAGACAATGTAGAAGACCTGCAACATCCGATCTTAAAAACCGTACTCAAAGATTACAAGGTAAACGGCATAGAAGTAAGTTCTATTGCAGACATTCCCGGCGGTACAGGCATGGGAAGTAGTTCAAGTTTCACCGTGGGACTCTTGCACAACCTGAGCGCCTACACGGGTAAATACGTTACAAAAGAAGACTTAGGAGCTGGGGCTTGCCGCGTAGAAATAGATCTGTTGAAAGAACCTATCGGCAAACAGGACCAGTATGCTGCGGCCTACGGTGGACTCAACGTGATCGAGTTTCATCCAGATGGCAGTGTGACCGTAGACCCTGTGTATTTAAAGCCTGAGGTACGTTCTAGGCTCAATTCAAATTTGAAGCTCTACTACATCGGCAACCAGCGCAGCGCGAGTGCCATTTTAGCAGAACAAAAAAAGAACACATCGGATCAAGATAAATTCAATGCACTTTCGCGCATGGTGGATCTGGTATACGAGCTAAAACAAGCGCTGATCGAAGGTGACCTGAATGCTTTTGGTGAGATGCTTCATGAAAATTGGATGCTCAAACAAAGTTTGGCTTCGGGAATCACGAATCCAAGAATCAACACCTTGTACGATGCTGCACGAAATGCAGGTGCACTGGGCGGGAAACTTCTAGGCGCTGGTGGAGGCGGCTTCATGCTGTTCTACGTCCCTGAAGAAAACCACACCGCTGTGGATCAAGCCATGCTTGATTTAGATGCAGAGCCTTTTGCGTTTTCTATGGAAACAGATGGCAGCAAGGTGATCCATATTGAAAGATAATTCTGAGCGAGGTGCACAACTGCAATTTTTCCGTACTTTTGCACCTCAATTTTATTAATTAACGGGGTTTCGGACCCTTTTAAAACAATTAATTATGGCAACTAAGATTCGTTTGCAAAGAGGTGGTCGCAAGGCGCGTCCTATCTATTCTATCGTTGTAGCAGATTCACGTTCTAAGCGTGACGGTCGTTTCATCGAGAAATTAGGTACGTACAACCCAAACACCAACCCAGCAACTATCGATCTGAACTTTGACTCTACTTTGACTTGGGTCATGAAAGGTGCTCAGCCTACAGACACTGCACGTGCAATTCTTTCACACAAAGGTGTGATGATGAAGAAGCACTTGTTAGAGGGTGTACGCAAAGGTGCTTTGACTGAAGAACAAGCAGAGGCTAAATTTGAAGCTTGGTCATCTGACAAAGAAAACAAGGTTAGCAAGAGTGTTCAGGCTATCAACGACGCTAAATCTGCAGATAAAACTGCTCGTCTAGCGAAGGAAAGTGAAGTAAACAAGGCTCGTCAAGCTGCTATTGCTGCGGCAAACGCTCCTGTAGTTGAAGAGGCACCGGCTGAAGAAGAAACTGAAGCTGCTGTTGAAGAAGCTCCTGCAGAAGAAAGCGCTGAGTAATTGTGCAGAAGGAGACGTGCTTTTCATTAGGAAAGATTACTAAGCTCCATGGGTACAAGGGCGCTGTGGTTTTACACATCGACTCAACTACCCCGCAATACTTCAAGAATTTGGAATCAGTTCTCCTAGAAATAGGCTCGGAACTGGTTCCTTTCTTTTTTTCAGAACGAGGTAAACTCAATGGAAAAAAGCTCATCGTAAAATTTGAAGATGTGGAAGCCGATCACGCTTCCCGCTTAGTAGGTGCTCAGGCCTACCTCCCAAAAGAGATGCTTCC
>CATITW010000415.1 GCA_949547975.1 Cryomorphaceae bacterium
ATCTATTAATGACCATTTCCTTCTCGAAATAAATCCCAAAACCGGCCGCTTCCACCAAATCCGCGCACAGCTCAGCCACATCGGTTGTCCCATCATTGGCGACGAGAAGTACGGCTCAAAAGTGCCCTACCAAAAACTTCAAATCGCACTTCATGCAAGATCTCTACAACTTCCAGAACCTGTAAATGGGAGCCCGGTGATTTTTAAGGCCGCACCTCCTAAAAATCCACTTTGGAACCACTACTTATAGATTTTTCTTATTAATTACTAAATCTATTCGATTGGAACTATATAATTAAATAGTGAAATTGAAAGAGTTAAACCATAAACACTATCAACATGAAGAAATTATTAGTTGCCGCAGTAGCACTAGCCCTTCTGCAAGGATGTACCGGAGAAGGTTCTGGACATTCTGAAAAAGCAGATGGTAATGGCTGTCCAATGGGCTTTGACGGTGGACACACCACCGACCAAGTATCTACTGTTAAAAAGAATGGAGATTGGTGGCCAAACCAACTAAATCTCGACATCCTAAAACAGAACTCAGAATTGATCAATCCACTTGGCGATGAATTTATCTATGAGGACGCTTTTACTGCATTGGATTATGATGCACTAAAAGCGGATATTGAAGCTGTTCTTACAGATTCACAAGATTGGTGGCCGGCCGATTACGGCAACTACGGACCACTTTTTATCCGAATGTCTTGGCACAGTGCAGGGACCTACCGCACAGGTGATGGTCGTGGCGGAACACGCATGGGTATACAGCGATTCGCGCCACAGAACTCTTGGCCGGATAATGGGAACCTTGATAAGGCAAGGAGATTACTTTGGCCGGTCAAGCAGAAATACGGTCAGTCCATTTCATGGGCAGATTTGATGATCCTCGCAGGTAATGTTGCCTTAGAATCAATGGGCTTCGAAACTATTGGCTTTGCGGGTGGTCGCCCAGACGTTTGGGAACCACAAGAAGATGTATACTGGGGACCGGAAGGCGACTGGCTAGACACACGTCGTTTGAATGAGGATGGAGAGCTAGACCTCAGCATTGAAAACCCTCTTGCTGCAGTACAGATGGGCCTCATCTACGTAAATCCAGAAGGCCCTAACGGCAATCCAGACCCATTAGCATCAGCGAAGAATATTCGCACTTCTTTTGCACGCATGAGCATGAATGACGAGGAAACCGTAGCGCTTATTGCAGGCGGTCACTCGTTTGGTAAAACACATGGCGCAGGTCCTGCTGATCACGTTGGAGCAGCACCTGAAGGCGCAGCTATTGAAGAGCAAGGCTTTGGTTGGAAAAGCAGTTATAAAAGTGGTAAAGGGGCAGATGCAATCACCTCAGGATTAGAGGTTATCTGGACACCTACTCCTACGCAATGGAGCCATGCATATTTAAGCATTCTATTCAACAATGAATGGGAATTGACCAAGAGCCCAGCAGGTGCTCACCAGTGGACCACAGTGAGTGAAGCAGCTATTCTTCCTGATGCTTTTGACCCTGAGAAAAAGCACAAGGCGACGATGCTTACTTCCGACCTAGCTTTAAAAGAAGATCCTGCCTACCGAACTATCTGTGAAGACTTCATTGAGAATCCGGAGAAATTTGAAGATGCATTTGCTAAAGCTTGGTTCAAGTTGACTCATAGAGATATGGGACCAAAAACAACATACATTGGCCCTGAGATACCTGAAGAAGATTTCATCTGGCAAGACCCAATACCAGCGCGCGATCATGCGCTTATCAGCGCCTCTGACATTTCTCGATTAAAGCAAGAGATCTTGAACTCGGGTATTCCTCACAATGAACTCATTGAAACAGCTTGGGCTTCTACATCTTCTTATCGTGAATCTGACCGTCGCGGGGGTGCTAACGGCGCGCGTATTCGTCTTGAGCCGCAAGTGAATTGGGAAGTAAACAACCCTGAGCAATTGAAGCGAGTATTGGCTAGGTATGAAGGTATCCAGGCAGAATTCAACGCCTCTTCGAGCAGCAAGAAGGTTAGTATTGCTGACCTTATTGTTTTGGGCGGTAGTGCCGCAGTAGAGGCAGCGGCAAAAGCAGCTGGACATTCAGTAACCGTGCCTTTTACACCTGGACGTATGGACGCCTCACAAGAGCAGACAGATGTAAATTCATTTGCAGTTCTTGAGCCAATGGCCGATGGATTCAGAAATTACCTAAAGAAAAAGTACACTCTTACTACTGAAGAACTTTTAGTGGATAAAGCACAACTGCTCACTCTAACAGCTCCAGAAATGACAGTACTAGTAGGTGGTATGCGTGCTCTAAACGCAAACTTTGACGAGAGCAACCACGGTATTCTTACCAGTCGTCCAGGGTCCCTCAGCAACGATTTCTTTGTGAATCTCTTGAGCATGGACAACGAATGGAGTCCTGTGGATGAAGACGAAATGATCTTTGAAGGAAAGAATCGTTCTACGGGTGAAGTAACATGGAAGGCAACTCGAGCCGATTTGATCTTCGGATCAAATTCTGAGCTACGCGCTATAGCAGAGGTATACGCTTCTGGCGACGCAGAAGAAAGATTCGTTAACGACTTTGTTGCAGCTTGGGCTAAGGTGATGAACCTTGACCGCTTCGACCTGTAACTTTTGATAATTATCTAAATAGGGCGGCTCCAGGTGGAGCCGCCCTTATTTTTTGGCTATGAAATCTTATTTCCCAAAGTCCGCGCACACCTACATTGGGTTGCTCTATTTCACGGTTCACCTAAGCTCGATCTACATCCACACCAAATGGATCTATTTGGCTTACGAAATATTGTTCATCCTCTACATCATCTTGGGAAGCCAATTCTCAATACGAATTAAAAGTGCCCAGGCCGTAGTACTACAATCAGCCATTCTGCATGGTGTATTGACCATCTTCTATGTCCCAGAGCTTTTTATAACTCGAGGGCTCTCTTTAACCAATCCACTAGCAGCACTTACGCTGTATCCGTTATTGCATTGCGTCCTCTCTGCGTCAACCGTCAAAATTGCTACTAGAGCAAAGTCATAGAGCAAAAAAAAGCACCTACGCCTCTCAACGTAAGTGCTTGATTTTCAGTGGGCCCAGCAGGGCTCGAACCTGCGACCACCTGATTATGAGTCAGGTGCTCTAACCAACTGAGCTATGAGCCCGGG
>CATITW010000416.1 GCA_949547975.1 Cryomorphaceae bacterium
ATCTGAGCCTCAAGTTAGTTTTTGGTACCACGGTCACTGAACAAGCATGGGAGACTTTAAAGTCTATGTTCAAAAGCTTGGAGGAACGTGGACAGCCTTGTGGGACACCTCAGGATCTACCCAGAGTACGGGCAATGAAGCCTGGAAGGAAAAGATAGTAGCTTTAGGTACTTCGTATGAGGGAGATACGGTTCGTTTACGCTTTGATTACGAATTGTCGAATGTGAATGTGTTGACACGGTTCGCAATAGACGATGTCAAAATTGATCGGAAACCTGCATGTCCGAAGCCTTCGAATGCAATTGTAAATAACACCGGAATTTATGTAGCTCAGCTCGGGTGGACCTCGGGAGGTGCCTCTGATTTTCAAATTCGTTACCGAGCGGTCGGAACAACCACCTGGTCTTGGACAACGGCGAATGCAGCGAATAAAGGAATCCCTGGATTAACCGCCCAAACGACCTATCAGTGGCAAGTTCGCGATTCCTGTTCCGCCGGTAAAGTGTCTGAATGGATAGATGGCGAGCGCTTCACCACAAAGTGTGCCCTGAAGTCAGCGCCTTATGTAATGAATTTCTCGAGTTCTACGGATTGGCAAGTTCCTGGATTCCCGAATCAAAGCGGGGAGATCGAAAACTGTTGGTCACGTACAGACACCGTAGATTACTTCTGGACGGGAGGGAATGCTGCATTCAATCATTATCCGTCCACAGGGCCAAGTGGCGATAAAACTACGGGTTCAGGTGGATATGCTTTCACCAGGAGTAGCAATCCTTGGACCACTCCGAAGTCTACATTTTTGACGACACCGTTCATCGATATGAGTACGCTGCAGTCCCCGGAATTAACGTTTTGGTTCCATATGTTCGGTCAAGACGTAGATAAGCTGGAAGTATTTGTGAAGCCGTTCAACTCGACAGCGGTTAGAATCTCCACGATTACCGGCCAGCAACAAGCAACAAGCGCAGCAGCTTGGAAGCGCAGAAAACTCAGTTTATTGGCGTACCAAGGAGATACGGTTGCGGTTATATTTAAAGCGACACGTAAGTCTGGTGGTGGTTTTGTCTCGTACCGTTCTGCCATAGCCATAGACGATGTGGAGATCGATGAGATTGCTGCATGTCCTGCACCTACGGTACTGAGTACGAACATTACCTACAACAGTGCGACGATAAATTGGAATACAAAAGCGGTAAATGCCGCCTTGGAATATGCCGATACATCCATCAGCCAAGGCAGTGGGACCGTGGTGAGTGTGAGCGGCGGAACGTATGATTTAACAAACCTCCTGCCAAACACTACCTATAACGTTTGGGTACAAGATTCCTGTACCTCGACCTTAACAAGTCCATGGACCTTACACACCTTTACTACATTGCCTTGTCCCGCGATTGCCGCCCAAGGGAGCGTTATACTTACCTCAAACAACACTGTAGATGCCACAAGTACCACAACGGACGCGGATTCTGTGTATTGGGAGTGGGGCGATGGCAATCTAAGCACAGACTCTGTAGCTCAGTATACCTATACGGGCTCAGGGGTATTTGACGTTTTACAAATCGTAGTTAATTCTTGTGGAAGCAGAGATACACTCATTCACACGGTATCTATTTGTGGACCAATTTCACTAGCAACCAGTTTTACCAGCACCGCGACAACGGTAGATTTTGATGCAACAGGATCTTTAGGGGCAGCCTTAACTTATACCTGGGAATTCGGAGATGGAACAACAGGAAACGGCATTACAACCACCCACAACTATGGCGCCTCAGGCGACTATACCATCACACTGATCGCCGTAGATGCTTGTGGAGATACCGCATCCACGTCTTTTGATATAACCGTCTGTAGTACGGTATTGCTCAGTTTTAATTCCGTTGCAAACGGAAGCACTTTTGACTTTACCTCAAGCCCACAGAATTTAGCAAATTATTCATGGGACTTTGGAGACGGGAACAGTGGAACAGGTGCGACTGCTAGTCATACCTATGCAGGAAATGGCACCTTTACAGTGACCCTCACTGCTGAGGATTCTTGTGGTACAGTCTACACGTATAGTGATGACGTAGCTACTTGTGATGTGCCGTCGGGAGATTTTTCATTCTCTATAGTATCTACCAGTGCGAATGGTATGGTCGTTGATTTCCAGGCTACGGCCACAGGAGCGAGTGAATTCCACTGGTTCTGGGGGGACGGAAACTTCGATAAAGGGAACACGCCAAATGCTCAGCATACCTATGGCGTAATAACCTTGAATTATTTAGTTCGATTACTACTGATCAACGATTGCGGAGATACCACCGAAATACGTCACCGTTTAACCGAAGTGGGGGTAGAGGAGCAAATGCTCCGTGCAAACCTATATCCAATCCCTGTTGTAAATGAATTGACTGTAGACCTAACTGAGCCATTAACAGGTACCGTTACCGTATTGAGTACCTTAGGACAGATGGTGGCTCATGTACAGGTGATCGATCAGAAGATCGTTCGTTTGAGCTTGGGCGAGTTACCGGCAGCAAACTATCTGGTGGCGATTCGGACCGAGGATTCTTACCGCTATTATCGAATCGTGAAGATTTAATCTACAGTTCCTGCTTTATATTTGTGACGAGCACCAAAGGCTCACTATCACATTATGAAAGGAATCATTACCAAACTCCTCGTTGCAAACCGCGGGGAGATCGCTCTGCGCGTGATGCGTAGCGCCCATGAAATGGGCATCAAGACTGTTGCTATTTATTCTGAGGCAGACCGCCGAGCACCTCATGTGCTCTTTGCTGATGAAGCCGTATGTGTAGGGCCAGCTCCCTCAGCGCAAAGCTATTTGAAAGGAGATTTGATCATTTCAGTAGCCAAAGATCTGGGCGTAGATGCCATACATCCGGGGTACGGATTTCTTTCTGAAAATGCTGAGTTTGCGCGAGCAGTAGAGCAAGCGGGTATACGATTTATCGGTCCTCGTCCCCACGCAATAGAAGTGATGGGAGATAAGCTTAGTGCCAAAGATGCGGTCAAAGATTTCGAAGTTCCCTTAGTACCTGGGACAGACGGTGAGGTTACCGATGTTCAAGAAGCTTTAGAGCTTGCTGAAGGAATCGGCTTTCCAGTCATGATAAAAGCCAGCGCCGGTGGTGGTGGAAAAGGAATGCGCATCGTCGAGGATCCTTCAGAATTTGAGTCTCAGATGAAGCGTGCAGTTAGTGAAGCGACGAATTCGTTCGGTAACGGCGCAGTTTTCGTAGAAAAATACATTCAGAATCCTCGCCATATCGAGATCCAGATACTGGCGGACGAGCACGGAAATGTGGTACATCTCTTTGAGCGCGAATGTTCTATCCAGCGTCGCCATCAAAAAGTGATCGAAGAGGCCCCATCGGTGGTACTCACTTCAGAGCTTCGTGATGCGATGGGCAAGGCGGCAGTGAATGTGGCAAAAGCGTGTGATTACCGAGGCGCTGGAACTGTAGAATTTATTTTTGAGCCGGGAGGACATTTCTACTTCTTAGAAATGAATACCCGCCTGCAAGTGGAGCATCCGGTGACCGAGCAAATCACTGGACGCGATTTAGTGAAGGAACAGATTCGTATTGCAGAAGGACATCCGCTGTCCTTCAAACAAGAAGATCTCGCAATACTGGGGCATTCTATCGAAGTACGCGTATATGCAGAAGATGCTTCTGCGAATTTTATGCCGGCAACGGGTACGCTTCGTGAATATAGACGTCCACAGGGATTGGGTATTCGCGTAGACGACGGTTTGGAACAGGGCATGGAGGTGAGTATTTATTACGATCCGATGATTGCAAAATTGATCACGTTTGGTGCTACTCGAGAGGATGCGATTGCTCGAATGAAGCGTGCGATCAAAGAATATAGAATTGCTGGGGTGCAGACGACTTTGGATTTTGCCCAATTCGTACTGAATCACGAAGCCTTTGTTTCTGGGAACTTTGATACCCATTTCGTGGCAAACCACTTTAACGAACATACCTTGGATAATGAATCGGCTGAACTTGAGTCGGTTGCAGCTGCTGCTTTGGCAGACCTATTGCAGGGTAAAAAGAGCGCTCAAAAAACAGCCGTTCATGCAACCACGAGTACTTGGAAATCGAACCGTTCTTAAGCAGCTACTACTCGCACTGCTTTTTTGTTGTGCCTCTTTTGGCCAGCAGGTAGATACGCTCAGCGTCGGGGACGATGCTGATAGTCCGCTTACGGGCCAATTAATCATGAACGGTGATACGATTCCTTGGTCCGTACTCGATGAGGTGCTGTTTGTTCCAAAACCAACATTGACGGACTACCAGGCTCGGCGACATTACTACAACCTAACGAAAAAGGTACGACGCGTCTATCCATACGTTCGCCAGGCAGCATTGCGTATGGACAGCGTGAACATGCAGTTAGAGGGTATTGACAAACGTAGACAGCGCAGGAAGTACACTAAATCGTACCAAAAATATCTGGAGGAACGTTTTGAGCCTGAGTTGCGAAATTTGACTCGAAGTGAAGGGCAAATCTTAAGTAAACTCATCTACCGTGAAACCGGAGAGAGCGTCTACGCCATCATCAAAACCTACCGCAATGGATTTTCTGCTCGATTCTGGTCGATGACCGCTTGGTGGTTTGATATCGATTTGAAACGCGCCTACGACCCGATCAACGATGCAGAGGACAAGCTCATTGAGAACATCCTCGTTCGCAAATTCATTTCCGGTCAGCTTATTCCTGCTCGAGAGGATGAACGCCTAAAGTATCAACCGTAAAGATATTGGTATCTACTGCTTGACGCAGATTCCAGTAAGCGGTATATGTCGGTGAAAAATCGGTACGATGCGCCAACACCTCGTCGGCATTACCGAGCAAGGTCATAGAAAGTTCGCTGACTTCACGTAATGCTCCGTAGCCACCGCCAAAGGCCGTGGAATAATCGTAGCAGTTTCTCTCCCGCATAAAGTCTACAGTGATTGGGTGGGCGCCATGATCGATCAAGAATCGAACACCTACACGCTCAGCGACATTAATGTCAAGCACATCGTCAAAGCAAAATCCGATTTCCTCAGGGGCGAGCCCGTGTTGCTCACAAATGTAGTCCAGCACCACTCGCTTGTCTTTGGCTCCCATGTAAACGGCATCAAAATGCTCACGTCGCGCGAAAAATGCTCCTGTCGGATTATCAACTCCAGTAACTATAGCAAATACAGGCAGCTCACCTTGGTGCAAATACGTGGCAAATCGCAGTAGGTTGAGCCCCATCGAATCCACTTCACTAAACGAACTCTCTCCTCCGGTTTGCTTTGTACCTGGGTGAAAAACACCGTCCCAATCAAACAGCCAAAGCTTGATTTTTTGGAGTCGCTCAGCGATTTGAATTTCGTCTGATAGAAAGGATCCTGCGAATGCTGCTTGCATAGAGCGGTCGAGAGTTTAGTGCAAATCTTGAATATCAATCATACCAACAACCGCTCCGCCGTCCTCAACGATCAGAGTATCGACATTACTTTGAGCGAAAAGCTGTTCCGCATCCATCAGTAACGCAGATTTAGCAATAGTTTTTGGAGCCGATTCCGTCACAAAATGTTTCATTGTGGTGGTCATTACGTCACCGCCTTCAGAAACGAATCTCCGTAGATCACCGTCCGTGAATACACCTATTGCACGCGAATTGTCGTCAATAATGCTACAAGCGCCAAATCCTGATGTGGTCATTTGAACCAAGGCATCAGAAATGGTATCAGTGATTTTTGTTATAGGGTTAGCGCTTCGCATGGCCTCCCCAACGCGTCGCGTAAGGAGATTGGTATGCTGAACGAATTGGTCCGTACCCATCTTTGTAAAATGGTTATCGGTCAATTTTTGTAGGATCCCCCACGGTACCGTCACTGCGTGTGCACCCACTTCAATCGCATCGCGGACGTGTTGCGCATTACGAACTGAACTGAACATGATTTTTGAGTCATACCCGTAGTGCTCCACTGCGTCCACGCAATCTGCAACTAGGGAAAGTGCATCAGTGCCTTGATCTTGTAATCGACCGACCAAAGGACAGATGTAAGTAGCGCCCGCTGCCATCGCCATGTAGGCTTGTTGCAGGGTGTAGACCAGGTGTAAGTTCACTTTGAAACCTTGGTCCACCAGTGTTTTACAGGCTTTTGTACCTTCAAGACTCATTGGAATCTTGTACACTGTTGTGTTTTTATCTAAACCTAGAGCATCTTGACGCAGCGCTTCAGCTACGATCTCATCCGCAGTGGCTCCCAAGGCTTCAATCTGTAAAACAGGTACCTTATTACTTAGTTCGACAATAGCACCATCAATATCCGTGATGCCATGACGGTGCATGAAGGTAGGTGTGGTCGTTAATCCTGCGAGGTAACCGAGCTCAAAGGCTTGGTCAATCTCACGTACGTCTGCTGAGTCTAAATACAATTCCATTAACGGTACTGTTTTTCAATGTTATGTAAAGCTAACAGCGGTTCCATAAAGGATTCTAGCTGTAGCATATCGAGCTGGCTGGCTGCATCACAAAGCGCCTCAGAAGGGCAGGGATGCGTTTCAATAAATACACCGTCAACTCCTGCCGCGACTCCCGCTCTTGCGAGGGTAGGGAGGTATTCGCGAAGTCCTCCGTTCGGATCAGACGACGGAATGCCGTATTTGCGAATACTGTGTGTAATGTCAAATATAACGGGATATCCTGCCTGTCTAAGATCATAGAAAGCCCTTGGATCAACGATGAGATCATTATATCCAAACGTATAGCCTCGTTCTGTGAGGATAATGTTGGTATTGCCGGTGCTCTCAATTTTAGCTACGGGTTTTACCATGTTCTCTGGAGCTAGAAATTGCCCGTGCTTGAGGTTGACCGCTTTACCCGTTCTCGCTGCAGCCAATACCAGGTCAGTTTGCATACAGAGGTAAGCGGGAATTTGAATGATGTCAACCACATCACCCGCTGGGGCTGCTTGATCCGGGTAATGAATGTCTGTGATGAGCGGGAAGTCAAATTCTTTCCCCACTTTTTCCAAAATACGCAGGCCTTCGTCGATGCCCGGTCCGGTGTAATAGTCTACCGAAGAGCGATTGTCCTTTTGAAATGAACTCTTGTAAATCACATGCACTTCAGGGTGCTTCTCACGATAGGTGGCCAATTCTTCCGCCACACGCATCATGGTAGATTCTTCTTCGATTACACAAGGACCGCTGATCAAGGTAAATCTATCGCCTCCGACTAGGGAGTTGCCGACAGGAACTTTTTTATCTGACATGCACTGTTATTTCTAAAGTGCGAATGTACCGATTTTTTGAGGGTGCGCTATGATTGTTGCAAAAGAGATTCCGCTAAAGCAAGGTCCTGCGGCGTATCTATGGATAGTGGTTTGCTTTGCGCTGTTGCCACATGCCAGTGAAATCCGTGTTCCATCCAGCGAAGTTGTTCAAGGGATTCGGCTTGCTCCAAAGGGGTGGGGGATAACGCGCAATAACGCTCAAGTGCTTCAGGACGGTACGCATATACGCCGATATGCTGGAAGCGCTGAAGGCTTGTGCTGTGGTGATTTGCGGGGATGGGACTTCTGGAAAAAAGTAAGGCGCGCTGCTGCAAATCTGTAGTTACGTAGACATTCGAAGTACTATCTTCTGTAGACACTGGGGCCATGAGAGTAGCAGCTTCAGGCAAATGTTCTTGTAGTAAAGTACATAGTGGTCCAAGCTGCGTTTCTGATATGAACGGTTCATCACCTTGAACATTAATCACATATTCGAAAGACTTGCCGATGTGCTGGTAGGCCTCGAGCATACGTGTGGTTCCATTAATGTGGTGCGAGCCTGTCTGGACTACCGGAAGTTTGTGGGCCTTGCAATAGGTAAGGATGTCTTCCGAATCCGTCGCGATGACTACATGAGTAAAGAGCGACGCTACCTGATCATAAGTTCTATGAATAAGAGGAACACCACCAATCTCTTTGAGCGGTTTGCCTGGCAAGCGGGTAGCCCCCATACGTGCGGGCAGAACAACTAAGTATTTTTCGAATCTATTTGACAAATTCAGCTACGGCTTGAATCAATTCTTGTGCTTTGAACGGCTTGGTGATGTACTGTTTAGCACCCAAAGCTTTTCCTGCTGCAATATCGTATTTGCTGACCATAGCTGAAACAACAATGATGGGAATCTCATAGATTTGCTGATCCGTCCATTTTTTCATCATAAGCTCATATCCGTCCATATCTGGCATAAGGATATCGGTGACGATCAAATCTGGTTGGAATCCAGCGACCTTTTCCATGGCATCTTTGCCATTGACGGCCGTTTGAACTTCGTACCCTTCCAAATCAAGAATTTCCGAAATAGAATCACGGATTTGTTCGTGGTCGTCAACTACCAATATTCTTTTAGCGCTCATAGAGATATGTTCATATTATAGGGGCAAAAGTAAGGTTTGGTTGAAAAGTTGCCTTAATTTCGGTAAGGTTATCTACTCAAAGAGATGTATTAGTGAAAATAGAAGAAGCCTTATTGGTATTAGGTTTGGATAAAATTCCAGTTTCCCAGGAAGAGATTACTGGGGTATACCGTGATTTGGCGAAAACTAAACATCCAGATGCAGGTGGCAGTGAATCTGAGTTTAAGGAATTGCAGGAGGCTACAGAGCTTGTAAGAGCAGCACTGGATCTTGTTTTGAATTCCGCTGAGCAACTTTCTGAGCAAGAACAAGCGGTTCGGGACAAGCGTGCAAAGATGCGGGAAGAGATGTTAAAAAGACGCGCCGTGGAGGACCGTAAACGCAATATTCAGGCGACTTGGGGCATAGGCATAATCTCGACGATCGTAGCGCTTTTTGTGATGGGCTATGCGGTGTATCCATCGCTGGTGGAATGGATCGTGTCTAGGGATCAGCAAGAAGAGATGGCCGAAGTGGTGTATACAGATCATACGGACGTTTTCGATATTGAGTGGACCTACGAAGGGACAACGTTTAAAGAATCGGTGAGTGGTCGTTTGATCGACGGGCGTTGGCTGGTGGGTGAGGCCGGAATGCCCATCTTAAAAGGGGCCAAATTCATTGTGGCATTTAATGCGAAAAACCCTGAATATTTCATTTTAAAAGACCAGTACATTCATCCGGAAACAGCGGAGGTGTATTACGCGATCATGAAACATCCGATTTCAGTACTCTTAGATGTTCGGGTGGGAGATCCAGCGATTGTGTGTGCCTATTGGAACATTTTGGATCGGTTCGGTGTGGATGGTCTAGCGCATATTTTGTTCGGGGATTTGCCGCTGAGAAAAAATTGGTCCCATAATGAACGGACCTACGAGAGCCTTGTGGAAGGGGAAGAATTTCAAAATTTGATGAGAAGTTGTCTTCCAGAGCTCCAAGAATTCAAATAGGCAGGATACCTTTGCCGTGTTAATGTTTTGATCCCAATTTATGAAGCCATCGATAGCGAAAGGAACTAGAGATTTTTCTGCACAAGACGTGCAAAAGCGCCAGTACATCATGGGCATCCTCAAGGAAGCCTTTGAGTTGCGCGGCTATGATCCGATCGAGACACCGTCGTTTGAGAATATTGAAACGCTCACGGGTAAGTATGGTGAGGAAGGGGATCGCTTGATCTTTAAGATTTTACGAAGCGGCGATTTTACTACAAAAGCGCCTGCTGAGGAGTGGGAGGCGAAGGATGCGAAGAAATTGGCCACTAAAATTGCGGACAAAGCGTTGCGCTATGATTTGACCGTCCCGTTCGCACGATATGTGGTCCAACATCAGAACGAACTGGCATTTCCGTTCAAGCGGTATCAGATGCAGCCGGTTTGGCGTGCCGATCGTCCTCAAAAAGGAAGATTCAGAGAGTTTTACCAGTGCGATGCAGATGTCGTCGGTTCTGACAGTCTGTGGCAGGAAGTTGAACTCATCCACCTGTATGACGCGGCGTTCACAGCCTTGGGATTAGGTACTGAGATTAAGGTAAACAACCGAAAGATCTTAGCTGGAATGGCGGAGGTCTTGGAGATCTCGGACCAATTCATTGCCTTTACCGTGGCTATCGATAAATTGGACAAAGTCGGCCCTGAAGGGGTGGCGAAAGAGATGCGCGAACAGGGCATCAGCGAACAAGCCGTTTTGAGATTTGAAGCGTGGTTGAAGGCGGGATTGTCCGTAGTCGCACTCGATGAATTATTGGCAGAAAGTGAGCAAGGACGATTGGGTTTAGAGGAGCTGCGCTTTGTACTCGACCAAGCTGCCCCTGGTTTACAGTCTGCTGATTTGACCTTTGATTTTACCCTCGCTCGAGGATTGAACTATTATACGGGGACTATTTTTGAGGTTGCTGCCAATGGCGTTGCCATGGGAAGCATAGGTGGCGGAGGTCGCTATGCGAATCTAACATCGATTTTTGGTATGAAAAACACTTCAGGAGTAGGGATCAGTTTTGGTCTGGATCGCATCTATTTGTGTTTGGAAGAATTGGCATTGTTCCCAGAATACGTCGCATCTCGCCGTTCTATTCTCTTTGCCAATTTTGGATCTGCCGAAAGCACTGTGGCCTACCGCTGGGTTCAGCAGCTCATCGCCCTAGGATTGCGCGCGGAGTTGTATCCAGAGTCAGCAAAACTGAAAAAACAGTTTGATTTTGCAGACAAAAAGGGAATCGGCTTCATGGCGATGGTGGGCACCCAAGAGATGGACGCAAATCAAATCCCGGTAAAGAATCTAGCAACCGGGGCTCAGGAAGTGTACGATTTAGAGGGCATTCAAAAGCTGTTGTCTTAAGCAAGCACCGCTTTCCAGAATGTTTCATCATTGTGTTCGGGCTTCATCAGAACGCTGCGCACCACAACTACTGAGTTGGTATCCCATTCCACATTCCAGGGACATTGCGTCTTTTGTAAAGAGAATAGCGCGAGGTGGATTCCTTCTTTCGCCTTCTCTTCGAAAAATGCACGATTTGCTGCACTGATCTCAGATGCGGTAGACCCTTTTACGGAAAATATACATATGTCAAGCTCTGGTGCAATACTCCAGTATCCTTTCTCTAGGGCCGTTTGGTGAAGACCCTGTGCTGCGGTCAAGCTCTGTGCCAGTCGCTGGGCAAAAAGACCTCCGGGTACGAGCGGAAATTTCTGTAGTGTTGCCCATACTCCTGCGGCAGAAGCACCTGCTCGTGAGCACTCGAGTGTGATTTCGCCCAAATGCAGTTGCGAAGAGGTGAAGTACGTGTAAGGGCTGTCGTGCTTGTAGAATTGGCCTACTTCGGGAGTATTGAAAAGCACAGCGCCACACCCATAGGGCTGAAGTCCATGTTTGTGGGGATCTATTACGATCGAATCGGCTTGCGACAAGGCATCAAAGGCCAGACGTGCCTCCCCGTCGAGCGCGCTTAATTTGAAGTATCCACCATAAGCTGCATCGGCGTGTATACGGAAGTCTAGTTCACCGCGTAATGCTACTATACGATCGAGTGGGTCTACTCGGCCCATTCCCGTAGTCCCCATTGTTGCAACGAGGGTAGGTTTGATGCCGAGAATTTGATAATGAACTAGGCGTTCTTGGAGCGTGTCCAGGCATATTTTACCCTGCGCATCTGCTGGCAATGCTTCAAAAGGAATTCCTAGGACTTCGCTCATTCTGCTGTGCGTGTAATGCGCCAGCTCGTTGGCAAGAACGACGGTTTTTGGATGGGACTGTCGTGCTACCCACAGGGCTTCAAGATTGGCGATAGTGCCTCCAGAGGTGAGATGCCCGAGGTGGGAGGAGTAGCCAACCATAGTGGCAAGGGCGTCGATCACTTCTAATTCTAGTGCGCTTGTCGCTTTACCTCCGTCAAGAGCGTGGTTGTTCGGGTTGATAAAACTGGTCATCCAAACGGCTGCCTGCGCCAGAGGATGGGCAGGTTTGATCATTTGACCGGCGTATTCCTTGCGATCGTACGGGTAGTTGTCTTGAAGCTTTTCGGCTAAGAGTTGCAAAATTTCACGGTCCTGGTTATCCAGGTCGAGATCATTGAGCTGCAGGTCGTAAAGTTGTGTCCAATTCTTCATGCCCCGAAGATACACGCTCTATTGCCAAGCTGCTACAAACTCACCGTTGGGATCGTAGCGTTCTGCCTGAAATGCGGTATTGAACTTTCTAAACGGCCGAGGATCATTGCCACGTCCGGCGTTGTAGAGCCAGTTGCCATAATTTGAGGCAGGGTCGTAATCGATCAATTGGCTTTCAAAATAAGCTGCACCCGCTCTCCAATCCAGACCCATGTCGTGTACCAAATACGAAGCAACATTCTGACGACCGCGGTTACTCATGAACCCCGTAGCAGCCAATTCCTTCATGTTCGCATCCACAAATGCATCCCCTGTTGCCCCATCTTTCCACCGCGCAAAAGCCTTGGCATTAAATCCACCTTTTAAGGGTTTATCCGGTTGCAATCCGAGCGGCAAGAATAAATCCTTACCATGTTTGAGTGCAATCCATTGGAAGTATTCTCTCCATAACAACTCGAAAAAGAGCCAGTAGGTGCTTTCGTTGCCTTCCACCTCATCCTCAAAGCGCTGTACTTCGTGAAAGATTTCACGGGCCGAAATACAACCCAAGGAGAGGTAGGCAGAAAACTTGGAGCTGTAATCTCTACCGAGTAATCCGTTGCGCGTTTCTTTATAGGAGAGAATGAGCTCGTTTTCCCAAACGTAATAATCAATCTGATCCCATGCTGCTCGGGATCCGCCCTTAAGAGGTACTGCAGTTCGTTCATCATGCTCTACCGGGGCGCCTTGCCAAAGCGCCTCTGTGAAGCCCGGTAGATCATCGAGAGGCGTAATGTCAGCTTCCTCAATAGGATGCTCCACACGTGAACGTTTCTCAACCAACTTCCTAAATTTCGTAAACACATCGGGCAGTCCATCTAGATCAAAGGGTAGGGCAGAGCGCGTGTACAATGTTCGCTCTCGAAGCCATTTAGTTTGGATCCCTGCTGTGCTCGCCTGTTTTGAAACCTCTGCCTCTTCCTGTGTTTCATCGTAAGCTTGAAGCGCTGGACCGATAATGGCTTTAGCATGTACTTCCTTTGCCAATTCAACAATATCCACCGCTTGCTTATCCAGCACAAAAAGCTTTGAACCTGCATCCTCAAAACGTTCGCTGAGGTCTTCAACGCTTTCACGGAGAAATTGCAAGCGGTGCGCGCCCAATGGCAACTCACCCACTATGGTTTCCAGCGAAGCGTCGTCCCAAAGTAAAACAGGGATCACGCGGTCAAAGTTTGCGTAAGCATAGGCTACGGGAGCGTTATCGGCAACCCTGAGGTTATTTCTAAACCAAAGAATACAAGTACTCATTACAATTCATTTATCTGCTCTAGGAGGTCGGCCGCTTTCGCTGAAATGGCTTGCTTTTGCTCCGAGCTCATCTTATCATA
>CATITW010000417.1 GCA_949547975.1 Cryomorphaceae bacterium
AGGGATTCGAGTACCCGATCAGCGCGGTGTAAAACGTAGGAAGGTATGCCGGCGAGTTTCGCAACGTGGAGACCAAAGGAATGGGCGGTACCGCCAGGTTTTAATTGGCGTGTAAAAACGATGGACCCGTCATGCTCCTGCGCCGCTACATGATAATTTTTGACCTTTGAAAATTCGTGGATCATCTCGTTCAACTCGTGGTAATGCGTCGCAAAAAGCACGAGCGGACAGCCTGGGTGTTGGTGGAGGAATTCAGCGATTCCCCAAGCGATGCTTACGCCATCAAACGTAGATGTTCCTCGACCAATTTCGTCCAAAATCACCAGACTTTTCGAACTGATATTGTTCAAAATGGTCGCCGTCTCATTCATTTCAACCATGAAGGTCGACTCCCCTTTACTAAGATTATCCGAGGCCCCAACGCGAACAAACAAGCGATCAACAATGGGCAAAATGGCCTTATCCGCAGGGACATAAGCACCTACCTGGGCTAAGATTTGAATGAGCGCGACCTGTCGAAGGAAGGCACTTTTACCGCTCATATTAGGCCCTGTGATCATGGCAATAGAGGCGTCTTGAGAGGACATGTTGATCCCATTTGCGATGTAGGACTGGTGTTCGGGCAACACTTTTTCAATCACAGGGTGGCGTCCTTTTTCTATGGCAATGGACTGCTGATCGGTAAATTGGGGACGAACGTACCCGTTACGTACGGAAATCTCCGCAAAACTGGACAAGACATCTACGGTAGCAATCCAGCGCGCAAGTTTCAATACTCCTTTTAAGTAGGTATTTGCGAAGTCGACGAGCTCTTCGAACAACTGGACTTCGATGGCCTTGATTTTCTCCTCCGCACCCAAAACCTCAGCCTCAAACTTTTTCAATTCATCGGTGATGTAACGCTCCGCATTGACCAGAGTTTGCTTTCTATGCCACTGCTCAGGCACCTTGTCCTTGTGTGAATTACGTACCTCGAGGTAGTACCCAAACACATTATTAAAGGCCAATTTCAACGACGGTATTCCTGAAGCTTCTGCCTCTTTGGCTCGAATATCCTCCAACGTACCGGTCGCATCACTTAAAAGCCCGCGAAGTCGCAAAAGCTCCTCATTATAGGTACTGCGGATGGACTCCCCTTTTCCAATAACTACGACTGGATCATCTACTAATGCCTCCGCCAAGCGCTCACGTAAGGCACCCAAGGTATCCGGTGTGGAAAGTGGCAACCTAAGCCCTGAAGACTCCACTGCAGCAACAACCTTTGCTGAAGCATCCAAAGAAGCATTGAGACGCGCCAACTCTTTTGGTGAGATACGACCCGTTGCCAAGCGACTTGCCAAGCGTTCCATATCCGGCAAACCTTTTAGAGCGGCACGTACATCATCGCGTAGCTCCGCATCGGTTAACAAGCCATCTACCGCATTTTGTCTTCCGATGATATCGTTCTTATCCAACAAGGGAAGCGAGAGATAACTGCGAAGTAATCGGCCGCCCATAGCACTTACGGTGGTATCGATAACTTCTATAGTAGACACCCCAGAGGCATTCG
>CATITW010000418.1 GCA_949547975.1 Cryomorphaceae bacterium
TAGACCGATGAGCAGGGACAGGGCAATGATTTTGGTGCGCTGTGGCCATACGATGGACCACCAGTCCTGGAGTTTGAGTATGATGTCCTTCAGGGTGATTTCGTCGTCTGCGGTGTGGCGCGGGGTATCGGGAAGTAGCTGCTCCATGGTGAAGTTTCTAGTTTGGAGGTGCAATTTAGAAAGAATTGGTTTGGGAATCCCGAAATGAGACCCGTAGGGGCAAAAAAAAATTGGTTCTAGATGAAAAGGCCGTTCCTATTAAGGTGGATATAGTACCTTTAGGCCATCAAAAACCAATTTTAAACACTCATGAATTTGAGAAAGCTACTTTGGGCCCTCGCCCTAGTTCCCACCCTACTTGTTGCGCAGCCGACCAACCAACAACTTCGCCAGATGGCGCGCACCGAAGCCTCCAACCAAGGGGTCGACCCGGACGTGCTCGAAGCTCGCCTCAAGGCCCGCGGCATCAACACCGACGCCCTTACCATGAGCGATGCACCTCGCGTGCAGCCGATCGTTGAGGAAGAGATTGCGAAAATGAAAGCCGAAGAAAGTGCTTCAAGCAATGCAAATGCAAGCGCCGTGCTCGAGTCCAGCGGTGAAATTTTACAATCCGTCAACGAAATCACTGACGGTCTAGAGCCGACTATCGTAGAAAAAGCGGTTGTAGTTACCGAAGCTCCAACCAAAACCGTTGTCGCTCCAGGCGCACTAACAAATTCAGATGTTTTTGGCCATCACATCTTTACAAATGGATCTTTAGACCAGTACGAAGTCAGCAAAGACTACATACCGAATGATTCCTACATTTTGGGACCTGGTGATGTGGTGACCGTGAGCATCTTTGGTAAGTCTCAGGCGGATCTGCAGTTTACCATCAAGCCTGATGGGTTTATTGAGCCCGCAAACTTGCCTAAGATCTATTTGAAAGGAATTTCATTGGGGCAGGCACGTAAGGTGGTGCGTCGTCGTTTGCAGAATTTCTATCAATTTGACAAAGGGCAGTTTGCGTTGACCTTGACGACTGCGCGTACGTTGACCATTCAGATTACCGGTGCCGTGGCACAGCCGGGGACCTATACTCTTAGTGCTTACAATACTGCGTTTAATGCCTTGATTGCCGCGGGCGGTCCTACGAAGTTGGGTACTGTGCGAAACATCCAAGTAATTAACGGTGGGAAAGTGAAAGAATTGGACGTGTATGAATACTTGTTCAACCCACAGAAGCAAAGCGACTATTACCTGCAGAACAATGACATCTTGTATGTGCCATTCATTGGCGACCTCGTAGAGATCAAAGGCTCTGTGAAGCAGGTAGGCGTCTTTGAAATGAAGAATAAAGAGACCTTCCCTGACCTGTTGGAGTATGCCGGAGGGTATTTGAGCGATGCTTTGGAGGATGAAATCCAATTGGTCCGTAAGAACAAAGAAGGCTCTTTCGTGAAGGAATACAGCGGGAAGGAACTTTCTTCGCTGACCTTCGAAGACGGCGATAAAGTGATCGTAGCAACACAAACTTCGGACAAGAAGGATTATGTAGAGATTAATGGATGGGTAGATTACCCAGGCATCTACGGGATTCGTGATTACCCAACCATCAAGCAAGTGCTTCAAAAGGTTGGAGTGCGTGAAGAGACTCGTATGGATGTGGCGTATTTAACGCGCACACTGGTCGACGGCTCACGCCAATTGATCCAGTTCAACCCTGCAGCACAATTGGCCCTAGAGGATTCTTTGGCCTTGAGCCTATTGCCGGAAGATCAGATTACCATCTTCAACATCCGTGATTTCGTCGATAAAGCAACGGTAGCCATAGAAGGTGCTGTGCGTCAGCCAGGGACTTTTGCCCTCGACCAAAACGCCAATGTGGCCTTCTTGATTGACCTTGCCAAAGGATTGAAGCAGGATGCAAAACTAGACTTAGCATATTTGTTCCGTGAGAACCCAGACGGTACTACAGAGATTGAAACCTTGAACCTTGAAGATATTTTAAGCGGCGCTAGTTCATTCGAATTGCGCGATAAAGATGTTTTGAGAGTATTGAGCGAAAAAGCATTCATCGATGCCTCTACCGTAAGTATTGTGGGTGCGGTTCGTAATCCAATTGAATTGACTGTGGATAGCGCCGTGACCGTGAAGGCTTTGATTGACCTAGCTGATGGATTAAAGAAGGATGCACGTACAGATAAAGCCTACATCTTCCGAACGTATCCAGACGGTTCTCAAGAGATCTTAACGTTAGACTTAGCTGCTGAGATTGCTGTTGAAGATCCTATGCCATTAATGGATAAGGATCAAGTGCGTATTCTCTCAGAGCGTACCTACTATGATGGAGCTGTCTTGAGCATCTCTGGTGAA
>CATITW010000419.1 GCA_949547975.1 Cryomorphaceae bacterium
ATGAAGCTTGGGGCTAAACTTATAGATATCATCCAATACTACTTCTACGTTCCTAAAAGGCTTGTGAAGCTTCTGTGTAGCACGTCTAGACTTGTTGTTAAGCTTCCAGTTACCTGTATAACCATATTCTCTTAAACGTTCTTCCAACACACCTATATATCTACGAGCGTTATTGTAAGATGTGTTACTCCAATGACTCTTGGTACCAATGAATCTACTAAAAGACTCTTCCGTAATTTCATTTGTACTGAGTTTGGTAATGTCTCTAATGTAGTAGTGTACGTCTTGAATGTATTTGACGGAATAATTCTCCTTCTTCATGGTCTCATATACCTCCCATAGATCCTCTACAGTAGCTGGTTCAGAAATTTTAGCACTGTCTTTTTTGTCATTCTTGACACTTTCAGGTGTCCAACCATTACGTAAGGCAAGTTGGAAGTCCAATTTTAAGTCTTCAAATGCTGCTCTACGCTCTTCTATTGGATATCTATTAGGAGATTTTCTTATCCCAATAGCATTGCCGTTATAAAACCTGTAGCGTTTTCCTTGATAGGTTAAACTGATGTAGTAGTTCCCTATTTTTAATTGTGTTACAGAGATTGTGTAATTCATCACTGACCATTTTTGTGACTACTTTTTACATCTCCTACACTTGATTTTGATGTAACCTGTTGTTTATCAATACATTCCTCCTTAGCTCAGTTGGTTAGAGCATCTGACTGTTAATCAGAGGGTCCTTGGTTCGAGCCCAAGAGGAGGAGCACTGAAGATGATAAAACCGTTACACTTTTATAGTGTAACGGTTTTTTTCGTTTTGGATTTCTCCTATCCATTCTATTTTCAGGTAATCTTGGCTCTATGGGCAGGACTCACTCTTGATTTTAGTGAGATGTCGTGTCCATGACGTGCTCTTTTTCCATCAAAAATTCAAATCAATCCTATTTTTGTACCATGGATTTTGGAGAAAAAGTAAAAGCTACCAGAGCTCAAAAGGGAATAACTCAAAAAGAATTGGGTGAAAGAACTGGACTTTCAGAACGTACGATTCAAAGAATCGAAAATCACGAAGTTGAACCTTCGGTCTATTCGCTAAATAAGATTTCTGAAGTCTTATCTTTTGATTTTACCTCCGAAAAACTGAGGATCATGAAACGACGAAATCAATTGATTTACGGCATTATGGTTGTTTGGACCTTCGCCCTTGCCATCAACATTTTAATCACAGATTTTAATATTAATGAGCGTTGGTGGGAAATTCTAATCTGGGCTATGACCTTAGTGTTTGTCATTACTGGTCAGATTTACATCCCTTATCGTAGAAAGAGATAAAATAAATTTAGAAGTAGATTTTGTACTACAAATTTTATTGTTCCGCTTGTTCTAAACAAACAACATGATCAGGGTGAGGAGGAGTCCGCCCAGTGCGAAATAGATGCCTTTTTTGAATGCGGGCATCTTTGGGGCGAACATCCAAAAGGCGGAGAACACGAAAAACAGGAGCGAGAGGCCGAAGAAAATGTTGAAGTAGTACAGCGGACTTTTTGTGGTGGCCTTGTGCAAGTGCTCCATCTTGTCTAGGATGTAGGGCAATTCCATCTTTGAGGTGGTCGCCTCGCCCGTTACGGTGTTGTAAGATCCGTTTCTGAATACTAGTAGGTCGTTTTCGAGACGCGGTTCTTTGATGCGCATACCTATTTCGGGAGCGAGCTGCTCGGCAGATAATTGGGGCGGGAGGTGAAACTCTTCGACCACCTCGCTCTTGAGGAAATCTGTATTGCGGAAGATCATGATGACCCCGCTGATGGCGTAAACGGCCATGACGCCTGAGAGGAAAAAGCCGAGATAGCGGTGGAGGATTCTGAAGGTTAGGTTTTTGTTTGCGCGCATGGCGGAGGGTTTTGATTTGCTAATGAAACGTGAATATCTTGAAAATTGTCCACAAGAGCGGAGCTACCTAGCGAAGAATTCTTCATTTTTGGAGGAATTCAATACCCCCTGCATTATGAGAAAGCTCTGCGCTATTTTGATCTGTTTGTCACCGATGCTTCTGGCTGCTCAGGAAGAGGGCTATCGCATGCATTCGTATGCTGAAGAAGGTGTGAAGGCACCGAATGTGCATTATTTGGGAGAGGCGTGGTTGCACAGGGTGATTGAGGATGCACCGGAATTGGGGTATCATCTTACAAGGGCAACTTTTAAAGCCAATTCGACTTTGGATTGGCACCAGCATTCTGAACCGCAAGTGCTGATCGTTGTGGAAGGCGTGGGTTACTACCAAGAGCGCGGGAAAGCCCCCGTTTTGATTCAGGAGGGAGATGTGGTGCAGTGCGACCCGAATACGGAACATTGGCATGCTTCATCCAAGGAACACGACGTGACTTATTTGGCTATTTACAGCGGGGAAACCACTTGGACGGAGGTGCTCACTCGGGAAGATTATGATGCGGTTGCTGACCTGCTAACCACTGAGAAATGATGCGTATAACGCTACTTGTTGTCGCCATTCTTTGGAGCGTTTTTGCCACGGCCCAAGAAAAGAACGGCGACGGACTGATCCGCGGGTATTTGAACCGCGTGATGAACGACACTAGTGATCCGGCAAAACCCAAGCTGATCAACTACCCTACCATCGCGTATTCACCGGAGACGAGCTGGGAGATAGGGGTGTCTAGCCTCTATATCTATAGCGCGAATCAAGATTTAAATAACCGACTGAGCGAGATCAAGGCCTTTACTTTTTATACGCTCGAAAATCAGTACGGCGTGTGGCTCGATCATGCCATGTACACCGATCAAAACAAATGGTTTTTCTACGGGAAGGCCCGTTATCAAAGCTTTCCACTTCTCTATTATGGGATCGGTTCCGACAGTCCAAAAGAGCACACCGCACGGATTGACGGACAATACACCTTAGTGAAAGAGCGCTTTTTGCGTGAAGTAGTGCCCTCATTGTACTTTGGATTAGAGCTAGATTATCAGCGCTTAGCCGGCGTGGCCTACCAAGATACGAGCACGGGAACACAACTTCCAGAGATCGGCACGAACGGATCCACGAACATCGGTTTTGGTCTAGGGATTTTGTACGACAACATTCACAATGCGCTCAACCCGCGGGAAGGGCTCTACAGCGAGTGGGCGTTTTTACGATACAGCCCCGGCTTAGGCAGCGATCATGCCATGACTTCGTACATCATCGACAACCGCATCTACCACCCTATCAAGGAAAATACGGTGTTTGCTGCGCAGCTCTATGGCCAATTCACCACCGGTGATGCCCCGTTCAACATGCTCTCGCTCATGGGCGGCGAAAGTCTCATGCGCGGCTATTACCTCGGTCGCTACCGGGATAAAAACCTCGTAGCGGGCCAGGTCGAATACCGCATCCTACCGTTCGAAGGTTCCAAAAAATGGGGAGCAAGTGCATTCCTTGCCGCAGGTCAAGTCTTCAGCGAG
>CATITW010000420.1 GCA_949547975.1 Cryomorphaceae bacterium
AATTTCGTTTTGATCTCCTCCACCGAAATTTCCAAAAGTTCACTCAGCGCTGTGGTGTCCAAATCTTTCACGAGGTAGGGGCTGACCATCAAATCATAGGTAGGGCTGTTGCCGATGATCAGTTTTCCATTGCGGTCGTACACATACCCACGTGGGGCATAGAGTTTTTCGCTTGCAGTGGCGTTGCGTTCTGCTTTACCGGCATAATCTTCGTTTAAGATTTGCACATAGAACAGACGGACGCACAACAGGAGTGTGGTTGCGATCAGTGCGATATAGAAGATGGAGTTACGCTGCATACCTTTTGGAGAAAAGTAAGTGACCGATGACCAAAAGTAGGGTGGTGAGTAGCGTGGAGATGACGATGCGCAAAGCAAGGTGGCTAAGGTGGGAGAAGCCGTAGTTCTCTAGGGTGAACAGTACGGCGTGGTGGACGAGGATGAGGATGAGGGACTGCGAAAGGAAATTGGCCAAAGGCAGGTGGATAAGGCCTTCGTCAGATTTTCCATCTTTGAATCCGTACAGCAGGTTTTCTATGCTCGGTTTGAACCATACCAGAACTAAGGTGGCGATCGTGTGTGCTCCGCCGCTGCTCTCTAAGCTGTCCATGATGCTTCCCAATACAAAGGCGTAGAGGAGGTATTTCGTTTTAGAGGTGTTGAACGGCAAGACCAAAATGCCCCACATATAGATGTAGGGATTTCCATAGGCGGTGAGCGGCAAATCTTGGAGGAATGCGAACTGCAACGCGTAGGCTGCGATGACTACAAGTATATTTTTCAGTTCTTTCATTCGGTTGCCGTGTGTAGCGTGTCGATGGCCTCGGGCTGATAGAAACGACAGACATAGACCCAATTCAAATCTTCAAACTGCGTGCTGAGTTCGACCTCGGCCTTCCAGGTGAGATCTTCCTTATTTTGGCTTACCGAACGCACAGTGCCGGCGAGTGAAGGTGGTGCTACCACAGCGCGCGTGTAACTGTAAACAGAATCTCCGACAGTAGGTTTGTTTTCACGCTGGATGTCAGTGAGTATTGCTGTACCTGCCGTTCCTTCCCAATGCAGTTCACCGAGTCCTTTTTCCGGAATGCGCGCGCCGATCCCGCCTTTGGTGTGGAGTAAAGGAGTCACGTATGCGTAGGAACTGCTGACCTCAGAAACAATGCCGACCCACCCAGAGGGGGCGATGATTCCGGCACCTTCAGAGATGCCATTTTTGCGGCCTGCGTCGATGATGATGTAGTTGTTGCGTTTTCGGGAGGTGAACTCAATCACCTTGGCAGGGAGGTAGGTGTAGCCGTCCACTTGGGTGAAGTCTGGATGTGCGTTGCGGTATTGTCCAGCGCGCAGTGCAGCATTCTCTCGAGCCAATTCTTGGTTGATCTCATCGAGGCGCCAGTAACTTTTCCATCCGGAGACGGCATCTAAAAATTGGGCAGAGACACCCGTGCCAGCGGCATTGATAACGTGTGAAGCAGCAGGATTCTTCGTGTTGTGACGAACCACAGCGATAGCCAGGAGCGCCAGAAACAACAAAAGCGTACGATACTTTGAAAGAAAAAGTACCAATTGCTGCATAGCGACTTATTTAGCTTTCAAGAATCGTCTTGAAGTGTTCGATGTTTTTAAGTACAATCCCCGTTCCGCGAACTACCGCACGAAGTGGATCTTCCGCAACGTATACAGGAAGGTCTGTTTTCGCTGAAATACGCTTGTCCAGCCCACGTAGCATAGAACCACCGCCTGCAAGGTAAATTCCCGAATTATAGATGTCCGCTGCCAATTCCGGCGGCGTATTACTCAACGCTTCCATGACCGCATCCTCTACACGCGTGATACTTTTCTCTAGTGCACGAGCCACCTCACTGTAGGTCACCTGAACCTGTTTCGGTTTACCCGTCAACAAATCGCGTCCCTGAACAGAGAACGGTTCTGGTTCATCGTCAAGCTCTTCAAGCGCTGCTCCGACCGCAATTTTGATGTTTTCAGCCGTACGCTCTCCGACAAAAAGATTGTGTTGAGCGCGCATGTACATCGCAATGTCATTTGTAAACACGTCACCGGCCACTTTAATACTCTTGTCACAAACGATACCGCCCATTGCAAGTACGGCGATCTCGGTAGTACCGCCACCGATGTCGATGATCATGTTCCCTTTCGGCTCCAACACATTCACCCCGATCCCAACGGCAGCAGCCATAGGTTCGTGGATGAGGTAAACTTCTTTCGCATTGGCATGTTCTGCGCTGTCCTTTACGGCGCGCTTTTCTACTTCTGTAATTCCAGAAGGAATACAGATGACCATGCGAAGGCTGGGCGGGAAAAGACGCTTTTGGAATTCAGGAATGCTTTTGATCAGCTCACGAATCATGTGCTCGGAGGCTTCGAAATCTGCAATAACGCCATCCTTAAGCGGACGAACGGTTTTGATGTTTTCGTGCGTTTTACCGTGCATTTGACGCGCTTCCTTACCCACGGCAATCACTTGCCCGGTGCGTCTGTCCTTAGCGACAATCGATGGTGAATCTACCACCACTTTGTCTTTATATGTGATTAGCGTATTGGCCGTACCGAGGTCAATCGCTATATCTTCTGTCATGAAACTTAACCAACCCATGCCGTCAAGGTACTAAAAATTAGTGTTTGAAGTGACGGATACCTGTAGTAACCATCGTCATTTTATTTGCATCACAATACGCGATGCTTTCCTTGTCGCGGATCGAGCCACCTGGCTGAATGACGCAAGTGATTCCTGCTTGGTCTGCGATCTCCACACAGTCCGGGAAAGGGAAGAAGGCATCCGATGCCATGGCAGCTCCTGAGAGGTCGAAATCAAAGCGTTTTGCTTTGTCGATCGCCTGGTTAAGAGCGTCCACACGTGAAGTCTGACCTGTGCCAGATCCGAGCAACTGTCCACCCTTCGCAAGAACGATGGTGTTACTCTTAGTATGCTTACACACTTTCGCTGCGAAGATCAAATCTTGCACCTGTTCTTCAGTAGGCGCTAGTGCGGTTACTGTAGTCATGTCGTCAGCCGTTTCCGTCTTCGCGTCTTTCGCTTGAACGAGTGTTCCGTTGAGGACCGTACGCACATTGTAGGCAGGCACTTCGTAGTCTTTCAAAAGTAGAAGAACACGGTTTTTCTTGGTCTTTAGTATCTCAAGCGCATCTGCATCGTAAGAAGGAGCAATAAGTACCTCGAAGAACAAGTCATTCATCTTCTCTGCGGTCGCTTTGTCCACCGGACGGTTCGCAGCGATCACACCTCCAAAGGCGCTCACTGGGTCCCCTGCAAGTGCATCGTCCCACGCTTGAACTAACGTAGAGCGAGAAGCAAGGCCACAAGCGTTGTTGTGCTTGATGATGGCGATTGTCGTTTCTTCGAACTCACGGATGAGATTTACCGTAGCGTCTATGTCCAAGAGGTTGTTGTAGCTCAACGCTTTTCCGTGGATTTGCTCCAAAGCATCGTCTAGGTTGCCGAAAAATGCAGCCTCTTGATGTGGGTTTTCGCCGTAGCGCAACCCTTGTTTTGTGCGGTTTGATAGTTTGAGGTCGAGCGCGTCTCCTGCGAAGTAGCGGTAAATAGCAGTGTCGTAGTTGCTGCTTTCATCGAACGCTTCTAGGGCATATCTGCGACGTACCTCGAGTGTTGCACCTTCTTCCGTGCCCAAAACCTCTAAAGCGTCTGCATACTGGTTCATGTTTGAGATGATCCAGCAGTCTTTAAAGTTCTTTGCAGCGGCGCGAATCAAAGAGATGCCACCAATGTCAATTTTTTCAATAATGTCCTGTTCCGGAGCCCCAGAAGCCACAGTAGCTTCAAACGGGTATAAATCCACGATTACAAGATCGAAATATGGGATTTCAAACTCACTCATCTGCGCCCCGTCGCTCTCGTTTTCACGACGTGCCAGAATACCTCCAAATACTTTCGGGTGCAAAGTCTTTACGCGACCTCCTAAGATCGAAGGGTACGATGTTAAGTCCTCTACGCGCTCGACGTTGATGCCGCGATCCTCGATAAAGGCTTGCGTTCCTCCTGTAGAGTATATAGTGGTGCCCATCTTGTTTAGAGCGTCAACAATAGGTCCAAGACCGTCTTTGTGAAAAACCGAAATAAGTGCGTTTTGAATGCGCATGAAGGGAGTGTTTTTGGTGTGCTAAATGATAAGTTGCAAAAGTAGTTATTTCGGTGCCGTTTAAATGTAATTAATCACCTAAATTTGAGAGAAACCTCCTGACCCGTGATAGTAGTTTTACGCCTCCTCAAAGAAAGTTTAGTTTTTGCGATTATTTCGCTCACCGTCAATAAGTTAAGGACATTTTTGTCGTTGCTCGGTATCACTATTGGGATTTTTGCCATCATCCTGGTGTACAGCATTGTGGATTCATTAGAGAAGAACATTCGCGACAGTGTGAGCCAGCTTGGAGATAATGTGGTTTATGTTCAGAAATGGCCTTGGGGCGGTGGTGGAGAGTATGCGTGGTGGAAGTATTTGAACCGTCCGGTGCCGCTTTCGAAAGAGGCTGATCTGCTTCGTAAAAGGAGCCAATTTGCCCAAAACATTGCTTTTGGTAGCTCTGTAGGCCGTGCTGCCGTGAAGAGAAACGGGAATGAAGCACAGGGCATTGAGGTACTGGGTGTGACCTATGAATACAATCAGATTTGGGATTTTGAATTGGCCGAAGGGCGCTATTTTACGGAAACAGAGATGGGCGGTGGAAAGCCGTTCTGTATCGTCGGGGCAAATATTGCCGAGGGTTTGTTTGCTCCAGGTGAGAGTCCGTTGGGTCAAAAAATCACCATACGCGGCCAAAAGCTGGTCGTGATCGGCGTGTTTGAAAAAGTAGGTGAAAGTTTGGTCGGGCAGAGCTATGACAAGCAGGTCGTTGTGCCGTTCAAATTTGTTCGGACCGTAGTGAATACCGATCGTAATGACGGGAATATGATTATGGTCAGTGCTAAGCCTGGAGTGGATTTGCGCCAGCTTAAAGACGAACTTACAGGGATCTTGCGTTCGATCCGGAGATTGCGTCCAGGTGCCGATGACGACTTCTCTTTGAATGATCCATCGCTGATCTCTAACCAGCTCGACAGTTTGTTCGGCGTGCTAGGTTTGGTGGGCACCGTGATCGGTGGTTTTTCGATCCTCGTGGGCGGGTTTGGTATTGCAAACATCATGTTTGTAAGTGTACGCGAGCGCACGAATGAGATCGGTATTCAGAAGGCTTTGGGCGCTAAAAACTTTGTTGTTTTGGTCCAATTCCTCACTGAAAGCATTGTGCTCTGTCTAGTGGGGGGTGCTGCAGGTCT
>CATITW010000421.1 GCA_949547975.1 Cryomorphaceae bacterium
GCGCCCACGGGCATTCCTCCACCGATGACTTTGCCGAAAGTGACCATGTCTGGACGGATGTTCAGGCGCTGAGCTGCACCTCCTGTGGAGAGTCGGAATCCGGTCATGACTTCGTCGAAGATGAGTACGGCGCCGTGGGTGGTGCAGAGCTCACGAAGTCCTTCTAAGAAGCCGGGTTGTGGTGGGATACAGCCCATGTTTCCCGCGACGGGTTCGACGATGATGGCACCAATTTCTTGCTGGTATTCTTCAAACAATGCGGCCACACTATCGAGGTCGTTGTATTCCGCGATCAAGGTGTCTTGGGTCGCGCCTTCGGGCACACCAGCGCTGCCCGGTACGGCAAAAGTGAGCAAGCCGGAGCCGGCTTTTACTAGGAACGGGTCAGCGTGGCCGTGGTAGTTGCCGCCGAATTTGATGAATTTGTTTTTTCCGGTGTAGCCACGTGCTACGCGCAAGGCGCTCATACAAGCTTCGGTTCCGGAGGAGGTGAGTCGTACTTTTTCCGCCCACGGTGCCATGCTGGTGATGAGCTGGGCCATGGTGTGCTCGCCTTCTGTGGGACAGCCGTAAGAAAGGCCGCGCTGGAGCTGGGCGTCAATGGCGTTGGTTACAGGAGGGAATTGGTGTCCTAAAATCATAGGGCCCCATGAGTTGATGAAGTCGGTGTAGCTGTTTCCGTCGACATCGATGAGTTGACTGCCCTGGGCACGGTCGATAAAGACGGGGGTGCCGCCCACGGATCCGAAGGCGCGGACGGGGGAATTGACTCCGCCTGGAATTAATTTTTGAGAACGTTCAAAAAGGCGCTGACTTTGGGCAAACATAGGTTACGATTTTGCGTAGTTGGAGATGAGGTATTGTGCGGCAGATTTTGCGAAATAGGTGAGGATGAGGCTCGCTCCGGCGCGCTTGAAGGCGACTAAACTCTCGAGCATGATGCCTTCTTCGTCGAGCCAGCCTTTTTCACTTGCAGCTTTGATCATGGCGTATTCGCCGGATACTTGGTACACCGCAACGGGGCGCTGGCAATGCGTCGCTAGGTCGCGTACGACATCTAAATAAAAGCTTCCCGGTTTGACCATGACCATGTCCGCCCCTTCCGCCTCATCTAAGAGTGCTTCTTCGATCCCTTCTCTGCGGTTTCGCGGGTCCATCTGGTAGGTCTTTTTGTCGCCAAATCCCGGTGCGCTGTCCAGTGCATCTCGGAACGGACCGTACAGATTTGAGGCATACTTCGCGCTGTAGGCAAGGATGCCCGCGTCATAGTACCCGGCCTTGTTGAAGGCTTCACGTAGTGCACCTATCCGGCCGTCCATCATGTCGGAAGGAGCCACCCAGTGTGCTCCTGCTTCTAAGTGGCTCAGGGCCATCGTCGTAAGGGCTTCGACCGTACGATCGTTCACTATTTTACCGTCTTCCACAATCCCGTCGTGGCCGTAGCTTGAATAGGGATCTAGAGCGACATCGGTCATCACTAAGAGCTCCGGTTGGGCGCTTCGAACGTAGCGAATGGCACGTTGCATCAGGCCTTCGGGATGCGCTGCATAAGCGCCAGTGTTGTCTTTATGGGCATCTGCTTCCTTCACGAAAAGCAGCACGCTTTGGATGCCTACCGTAACCAATTCCTCCAGTTCCTGCCCAAGTCGGTCAAGACTGTATCTGAAATAGCCGGGCATTGAGGCGATTTCTTCCTGAATTCCCTCCCCTTCTACGATAAAGAGTGGTGCGATGAAGTCGTGCGGGTGCAGTCTACTTTCAGCGACCATGTTGCGGATCGCGCTCGTGCTGCGGTTGATGCGCATGCGTTGATTAGGAAACATGACTAAGCCAATTTTGTGGGTGTTTTAAAATTTCTACCAGCTCCTCTTCAGGCGTTCCTGCCTCCGGGTGATGGTCGTATTCCCAGCGTACAGTGGGTGGCAGGGACATGAGGATGCTCTCGATGCGCCCTCCCGTTTTCAAGCCGAAGAGCGTTCCGCGGTCGTGAATGAGATTGAACTCCACGTAGCGACCTCTGCGAATTTCTTGCCATTGCTTTTGCTCGGGTGTGTATTCCATGCCGATGCGTCGCACAAGAATGGGGATGTAGGCGCTGATGAAACTGGAGCCGACGTCTTGCATAAATGCGAACAGCTGGTCCAAGGAGATCGATTCATCTGGGCGTAAGTGGTCGAAGAAAATTCCACCGATGCCGCGATGCTCTTTGCGGTGCGCGTTAAAGAAATAGTTGTCGCACCACACCTTGAATTTTGGGTAATAGTCTTCGTTGTGGCTGTCGCAGGCTTCTTTTAAAGCAAGGTGAAAGTGCTGCGCATCGTTGTGGAAAAAGTAATAGGGGGTGAGGTCCGCGCCGCCGCCGAACCAGCGGTCCACCACAGTGCCTTGGGCGTCGGTGACCTCGAAGTAGCGAAAGTTCGCGTGGGTGGTGGGGATCATCGGGTTTTTGGGGTGGATGACCAGTGAAACGCCTGTGGCGTAGAAGGCGGTTGCGGAATCTGGGACGCTGCCGCGAAGTACCTCGGGCAGATCGCCGTGTACTTCGCTGACATTTACGCCGGCTTTTTCGAAGGTCTCGCCGCCGCTAAGAACGCGGGACCAACCTCCGCCACCGTCGGCACGTTCCCAGCGGTCTTCGATGAATTTGTGGTTCGGTTCGAAGTGCTCGAGGCTGGTGCAGATGGAGTCTTGGAGATCGCGGACGAGCGTAAA
>CATITW010000422.1 GCA_949547975.1 Cryomorphaceae bacterium
GGAATACACAGGGGCTATCTGGGGTAGCGGGTTTCCAACGTAAATTTTGGAAGCTCTTTCACCCGGGTGGAACGTTTGCGGTAAGTGATTCAGCTCCGGACAAAAAAGCCCTAAAGACGGCGCATACTTGCATCAAGAAAGTGAACCAAGACATCGAGAATTTCAGCTTCAATACCTCGATCAGCGCGTTTATGATTGCAACGAATGAGTTGACGGAACTAGGGGCGAATCAGCGTGAGGTGCTCGAACCGCTCGTACGTTTGATCGCTCCCTTCGCACCGCACTTGGCGGAGGAATTGTGGGAATTGCTCGGAAACACAGACTCTGTGACGGCCGCGCCCTACCCGATGCATCAGGAGGAGTATTTGGTCGAAAGCTCGAAAAACTACCCCGTTTCCTTTAATGGGAAAGTGCGCTTCCAGATGGAATTGCCTTTAGACATGAGTAAAGAAGACATCGAAAAATCCGTTCTTGAAGACGAGCGCACCCTCGCGCAGATCGGCGAGAAGCAGGTTCGTAAAATGATCGTAGTGCCCGGCCGCATCATCAACATTGTGATTGGCTAGGAACCGCCGCGCGAGCGGACATAAAAAAAAGGCCGCCCAGTGGGCGGCCTTTTTTTTTCGTTCTCTACTCCAGCGCTACAACGCGTCCAATTCAGATTTCAAACCCTTCATATAGCTTTTAAAGGCAGCCATACGCTCGGTGGTCAGCGGCTCCGCATCTGGCAATTTCTGCTTATATGGATCCACCTGTTTGCCGTTCACCCAGAAGCGGTAACATACGTGCGGTCCTGTGGCAAGTCCCGTAGAACCCACGTAACCGATCACATCGCCTTGCTTCACGCGAACGCCATTTTTGATGCCTTTTGCGATCTTGCTCATGTGCAAATATTGAGTCGTGTAGGTACTGTTGTGCCGTACTTTGACATAGTTTCCGTTCGCAGAAGTGTACTTCGCTGCAATGATCACACCGTCCGCTGTAGACATGATCGGTGTGCCGGTAGGAGCGGCGTAGTCTGTTCCGAGGTGCGCTTTCCAACGCTTTTGAACGGGATGGAATCGGCGACCGCTGTACCTCGAAGAGATGCGCGTAAAGTTCAAAGGCGCTCTTAAAAAAGTCTTGCGCAAACTTCGTCCCTCCTCGTCGTAATAGTCGTTAAAACCCAATTCATTCTTGTACGGAAAGGCGTAAAAATCGTTTCCGACATGCACCAGATTTGAGGCAATAATGCGCTTTAATCCTACATAGGTGGTGTCGTCTACATACTCTTCCTCGTAAATCACACTAAAGGCATCGCCCTTTTGCAAACGGAAGAAATCGATCGACCAGGCATACACCTCTACCAACGACATGGCCAATGCTTGCGTTCCTCCTGCACGTCCAACACTCAGATACAACGCGTCGTCTATCGTTCCTGAAATTTCCTTGCGTCGAACGGTGCGCTCCTTCTCCACTTTCTTCGCGAAAATAGAATCCTGGAGTCCGATGATCCAATATTCGTATTTACTTTCCGGATAGATGAAATACGACGGGAAGAGCGAACTGTCACCCGTGGCAAATTTCACCTGAACCTCAGCCCGCATGCGACGTACATCAAAGTCGTCTTCCACAGCGGCGGCTATTTTATAGATCTGCGCAGTACTGATCCCACGCTTACCAAGCAAGGCTCCAAAAGACTCGCCCGAGGCGATGGTATGATCTTCAAAACGCAAGGTATCTGAAGGCAATGTTAGATAGAACGTAGGTTCCTTTTCTTCTCTGCCCTGCTCGACAGAAGTTTCTAATGTCCCATCAGCGTCAGCATCTTTGGTCGCGTTTGCCGACAAGACCCAAACTAAAATGATCACAAAAAAAGACGCTATAGCAATCCAAGCCTGCTTCTTTATATTCATACAATTACTGCTCTAATTCGCTTAATACTTCATGCACCCAACTCTTGCCCCATTCGGCGATCTGCTGCTCGGTCCATAATTCTGGGAAGAAAATTCTGCGCTGGAATCTCGGCGGCAAATACTTCTGCCAATTCGTTCCACCCGTCGCCGCTATATCTGTCGGCTTCTTACTCAAATAACGCACAGCCGTTTTATAATGCTGCAAAGGCCAATTCACATTTACATTCAAATCTAAGGCGCGCAAAGCATCCGCCGCTTCCGACTGCTGCGCCTCTGACCAATCCTTTCGCACCTCTTTGTAGCGTTCCCAAATGTTACAATGCTCGTACGCCTCAGCTGCAAACAACAGATCGTCCCAGTACTTTTCCATGAACTGTACCGCAGTGTAGGCGGGCTTTCCCGTATCCTCCACCTTCGCTCCGTCCTTCCAATACACAGCATCCATCTGCGCTTCCAAAGATTCTTGCACCAATTCAGCCCTGCGTTCCTCAGCCACAATATGAATCAGTGGGGCACATCCAAGCTCTATAATCCGGTATTGCACACTTTGAAAACCTGAGGCCGGTGCCAACGCATCACGGAAGGTCAAGAATTCCTCTTTCTTCATCCCGTGCTCCATCACCCCAAAACTGCTGCGCAATGCCCCAAAATAGCGGTTGATTCGCTTTACCCGCTCCACGAAATCTTCAAAAGAAAGCTCGTCCGCAGCGGCAATCGCATCAATCTCGATCCGAGTCAACTTAAAATACAACTCCGTAATCTGGTGGTACATGATAAAAATCGGCTCATCCGGCACATCCGTTACCGGGCGCTGCAAGCTCAACAAGGTGTCTAGCTGAATGTAGTCCCAATAGTTTTGGAACCGCTGCAACTCCCATCCGTTGAGATAGGTATCAAAATCTTGACCTGTACTTTCGATTTTTGTGCGAAGCCCTTCGAGCTTCTTCATCATCTCGGGAGTCCATTCCATAACGCATGTAAATAGGTTCCTTCAAAAATAACCGCTTAACCACCTTAGACTGCGTCCATACACGGGTTGTTATGAACGGATTTTCCACCCCGCTTACTTACGACGGATTGTATTTGGCCAAGGTGAATTTAAATTCCGTTCCCTTGCCTTCTTCAGACTTCACAGTGATGGTCTCGTTGTGCTTATCGATGATGTGTTTCACGATCGAGAGACCCAAACCAGAACCGCCTTGCTCTCGCGTTCTCGCTTTGTCTACTCTATAAAATCGTTCAAAGATCCGCCCAAGGTCTTTCTCAGGAATGCCATATCCCTTGTCCTTAATACTGATCTGCACTTTCTCATCAAACTCTTCACAACTCAGCTTCACGGTCTTGCCCTCTTCGCTGTATTTCATCGCATTCACTAAGAGGTTGTCTAACACTTGCTCCAACCTCGGCGCATCGCAAAGCACATCGAGTCCGCGGGGTACGTTTAGTTCGACCTGAATTTTAGCACCGCGCTTGGCCATATAACTCTCTAAGCCCTGTATGGTGTCATCGATCAGATTATGAAGGTTCACAGGTTCCAAAGTAATGTCGTA
>CATITW010000423.1 GCA_949547975.1 Cryomorphaceae bacterium
ATGTGCTGGAATCTGTGCTTCGGCTTCAATTCTTGTGAAGGGTGGAAACGGAACATGCTCCCAGTTTCGATATCGTCATCGTGGCCATCGATATTGGTGTGCGTGTGGTGCTTCATGTTGTGCTGCACTCTCCATGTGTAGGAGTTACCAGCAAGCATGTAAATCACCCCACCAATCTTGCGGTTGATCCACTCACTACGCGTTACTGTATTGTGTAATGCATCGTGCATTAAATTCATACCTACACCTGCCATTCCAATCCCTGTGATTGACCATAAGACCACGGTCCACAACAGACTAGTATAGCCCGTAAGGAACAGTACGAATGGAACAAGGTACATCGCAAGGTTTGCGAATGCTTTGAGGTAGAATCTGTAGTCGGCTAAGCCTGACGTTCCTTGCTCTTTCAAGTACTGTCTTACCCTTTTGCGAACTTCACTTTGGAAGTCACTGCTGCTTTTAAATCTTAACATGAAATTTTTGTTAATCCGTTGCCTAATTTACGAAGTATAACGCCAACTCCGACCACTTAGTTTATTTTAGCAAATCATTTTACAGTATACACCATGTTGAAAAATCAAAAGCCCCAAGAGCTGAACGCTTGGAAGAAGCTTCAAAAGAACTCCATCTACGATAAGCGCACCCTAAAGACCCGTTTTTACGAGGATCCTGAGCGCTTCGAGAAATACCACATCAAATGGGACGGAATCTTATTCGATTTTTCTAAAAACCACATGGGAAGCGAAACCTTCTCTTTGTTCCAGGAACTGTTAGAGGAGGCAGGAGTACGTGAAGCTATAGCTGCACAGCAAAGCGGAGAAAAGATCAACGTTACTGAAGACAGAGCTGTACTCCACACCGCCCTTCGCAACATGAGCGATGCACCTATCTACGTGGATGGACAGGATGTAATGCCCGGTGTCCGTGAGTCATGGGCAAAATTGGCCACCTTCTCCAACCGCGTACGTTCAGGGGAATGGAAGGGACACACCGGCAAGCGCATTACAGATGTCGTGAATATCGGTATCGGCGGATCTGACCTCGGACCGCGCATGGTGATCGGTGCGCTAAAGCCATTCGTAACAGAAGAAATGAACTTCCATTTTGTAGCGAATGTCGACGGTGCCGATCTGTACGAAGTGTTGAAAAAAGTCAATACTGAAACGACCCTATTCATCATCGCTTCGAAAACATTCACCACCCAAGAAACGATGCAAAACGCAAACAGCGCGAAGCAATGGTTCTTGAAGAACGGAGGTAGCGATGCGGATGTAGCCAAACATTTTGTGGCTGTAAGTACGAATGCAGAAGGTGTTGCTGGTTTCGGTATCGATACAGACAATATGTTCGGATTCTGGAATTGGGTTGGAGGTCGTTACAGCGTTTGGTCGGCGATCGGTCTTCCAGTGATTCTCGCGATCGGGTTCCAAGGGTTCCAAGAGTTCTTATCGGGCGCCCATGCGATGGACAACCACGTTAAAGAAGCAGACTGGAGTGAAAACATTCCTGCCATGATGGCCATGCTGGGCATCTGGTACCGCAACTTCCACAACGCAACGAGCCACGCCATTCTTCCATACGATCAGTATTTAGACCGGTTTGCAGCCTACTTCCAGCAAGGCGACATGGAAAGCAATGGGAAATACGTAGATCGCGCTGGTAACCGTGTAAACTACCCTACCGGTCCTGTGATTTGGGGGGAACCTGGAACGAACGGTCAGCACGCCTTCTACCAGCTCATTCACCAAGGTACGGATTTGATTCCTGCAGATTTTATCGCTGCTAAAGAATGCCAGCACAGCCTCAAGGATCATCACCCTATCCTTATGGCCAATTTCATTGCGCAGACTGAAGCACTCATGAAAGGCAAGACGCGAACAGAAGTAGAAATTGAAATGCGTCAAGCCGGAGTTTCAGATACTCAGATAGAAAAAGTAGCACCGTACAAGGTGTTCGAAGGGAATCGCCCGACGAACAGCATCGTGCTAGACGAAGTGAACCCGTACCATTTGGGCCAACTCATCGCTGCCTACGAACACAAAATCTTCATCCAAGGAGTCATCTGGAACATCTTCTCCTACGACCAGTGGGGCGTAGAGTTAGGAAAGGTATTAGCAAAAGCGGTACTGAGCGAACTCAGTGGCGGCCAAGGCAATCACGAGCATGACAGCTCAACGAACGCGCTGATCCAGTACCTCAAAAAATAGATTAAATCGCATCGCGTAAATGGTCCAGCAATTCATTGAGTTGCTGGGCTTTTTCGTTGCAGAAACCTGCTACAACAGACTCCACAGCCTCTTCACCGACCAAACGCTCTACCAGTTCAGCACCCGCGTCGGTCAGGTACACATAGACCAGGCGTCGATCGTCCTGATCACGCACTTTCTCTAAATGTCCCATGGCCACCAAACGGTCAACCATTCTCGAGGCATCGCTCATCTTATCTAATAGACGCTCACGAATCTCCGAAGTAGTCGAGCCCTGATCTCCAGCACCTCGAACAATACGAAGCACATTGTACTGTTGCATCGTCAAACCTTCCTCCTTCAAGCGGCTCGCGATCTGCCCTTTCAGCTGATTATAAGTGTATATCAAATTCACGATCAGCTTCGACTGTTCGGACTTAAATCTGCTTTGTTTGATTTGGGCTTCTAAACTCATAGATAACTATAACAACACCTGTACAGGTATATGTTCAAACAATAATACTAAAAAAAAGAAACCCGTACCTAAAAAAGCACGGGCTCTTGCTATATACTCTCAGTGGATTAGACCTTCATGATGTCCACTTCCTTCTTATCGTAAAGCGAATCACACTTCGCGATGTAGTCGTCTGTCAACTTCTGAATAGATGCCTCGCTGTCTTTTCTCATGTCCTCACTCAATCCGTCGTTCCCCAACTTCTTCAGTTCATCCATCGCACTCTTACGTGCAGCACGCACCCCTACTTTCGCGTTTTCACACTCTGACTTGGCCAATTTTGCCAAATCTCTACGGCGCTCTTCCGTCAGTGCAGGAACACTAATAATCACGCTTTCCCCATTGTTCATCGGGTTGAAACCCAAACCAGCATTGAGGATGGCTTTTTCAATCTCAGGAATCAGCTGTTTCTCCCACGGCTGGATAGCAATAGTTCTCGCATCCGGCGTATTCACGTTACTCACCTGGCCTAAAGGCGTGGCAGCTCCATAGTAATCCACCATGACACCTTCCAACATCGAAGGGTTTGCACGACCTGCGCGAATCTTCACCATGGCTTTTTCCATGTGATTGATTGCTTTGTCCATGTCGTCTTTTGTCGCTTCAAAAACTAGATCTAACTCGTCTTGCATTGTATCTAAAACTTAGCGTTTTGTTTTTAATCTTTCACTAACGTACCTACGCCAGTCTCTCCACCCACAACTTTCATCAAATTACCGGGTGTATTCATATCAAACACAATAATCGGCAACTCGTTCTCCTTACTTAAGGTGAAAGCAGTCATGTCCATCACGTTCAAACCGCGATCGTACACTTCCTTAAAGCTCAATGTCTCGTATTTGGTAGCTGAAGCATCCTTCTCAGGATCTGCAGTATAGATGCCATCGACACGCGTCCCTTTAAGAATCACATCTGCTTGGATCTCCACAGCACGTAACGTTGCTCCGGTATCTGTGGTGAAATAAGGATTTCCTGTACCCGCACTAAAAATAACCACTCGGCCTTTTTCTAAATGACGGATCGCACGGCGACGGATGAAAGGCTCAGCCACTTTATCCATTTCGACAGCACTCTGCAAACGTGTTTTTACACCGGCACTCTCAAGCGCTCCTTGTAAAGCCAAACCGTTAATCACGGTAGCAAGCATGCCCATATGGTCAGCTTGCACACGGTCCATTCCGTTTGAAGCACCGCTGATGCCACGGAAAATATTTCCTCCACCGATCACGATACCGATCTGAACACCCGTCTGTGCTACGGCTTTAATCTCTTCTGCGTATTCAGCTATTCTTGCTGGGTCTATTCCAAATTCCTGGTCGCCCATCAAGGCCTCTCCGCTCAATTTGAGCAGCACACGATTGTATTTCATCTAGCGTCGGTTTGGATGCAAATATAACCCAACCTCGGGCCATCCGCAACGCACGGAACAGAGAACCCACACTTTCGGGCAAAAAAAAGCCGCACGCTGCTTGAAAAGCAGGTGCGGCTTAAGCTATAATGCTTCGCGTATATTACAACGAGATGCGAGCGAAATCTACAATCTCCAAACCAGCTTGAACGCTAGTCAAGTACTTAGAAACGCTCAATTTGCTGTCCTTGATGAAGTCTTGATCTACCAAAGTATTCTCTTTGAAGAACTTGTTCAAACGACCTGTAGCAATCTTGTCAAGCATAGCTTCTGGCTTGCCTTCTTGACGTGCCAAATCTTTACCTACTTCAAGCTCACGATCTACAACCTCTTGAGGCACTGCATCACGGTTCAATGCTACTGGGTTCATCGCTGCAGCTTGCATCGCAACGTCGCGACCTGCTTCAACAGCTTCAGCTGTCAAACCTACCAATGTAGCGATCTTGTTACCCATGTGGATGTAAGAAGCAACGTAAGCAGCGTTCACAGTAGCTAGTTCAGCAACTTCGATCTTTTCACCGATCACACCAGTTTGCTCTTGCAATTTATCCGCAACAGTCAGGTCACCTTCGAAGGTAGCCGCTGCCAATTCTTCTTTCGTAGCAGCACCGCTCGCCAAAGCAAGCTCGGCCAATTTGTTTGCCAATGCAACGAAGTCATCGTTCTTAGCAACGAAATCTGTCTCACAAGAAAGTTTTACGATCACACCTTTGTCAGCACCGTTCGTCTTTGCGATAACAGCACCTTCAGTGGCGTCACGATCAGCACGCTTTGCAGCTACTTTCTGACCTTTCTTTCTTAGGATGTCAACTGCAGCTTCGAAATCGCCTTCAGCTTCAACCAAAGCTTTTTTACAGTCCATCATACCAGCTCCAGTTTGTTTTCTGAGCTTGTTTACTTCAGCAGCAGTAATCTTTGTTGCCATGATATTGAGTATTAAATGATTGTTTTGTAATTAAAAAGAGAGCCGCAAAGGTATTCCCTACGGCTCTCTTGAACTTATTCTATTGCATTAAATTAACGAGACGTCTGGATTAAACCTGAGCCGCTTTCTTGTCAATTTTTGCTTGCTCAGCAGCAGCTTTGTCGCTTTTGCGCTGAGATAGACCACCTTTGATGCCTTCGGTTACGTGCTCCATGATAACTGCGATCGACTTCGATGCATCATCGTTTGCTGGAATAGCGTAATCTACACGACGTGGGTCAGAGTTTGTATCAACGATACCGAAAGTTGGGATGCCCAACTTGATCGCTTCGTCTACAGCAATGTGCTCACGCTTGATATCAACGATAAACAAAGCAGCTGGCAAACGATTCATATCTGCTACAGAACCCAAATCCTTTTCCAATTTCGCACGCTGACGGTCTACTTGTAGACGCTCACGCTTTGAAAGAGTTTCGAACGTACCGTTTTCTTTCATCTTGTCGATGCTCTGCATCTTCTTGATGGCCTTACGGATCGTTACGAAGTTTGTCAACATACCTCCTGGCCAACGCTCAGTTACGTAAGGCATGTTTGCATCGCCAGCGTATTTCGCTACGATTTCTTTCGCTTGCTTCTTAGTAGCTACGAAAAGGATTTTACGACCTGATGCTGCGATTTTGGCCATGGCTTCTGTAGCCTCGATCATTTTCGCTTCAGTCTTGTGAAGGTCGATTACGTGGATCCCGTTACGCTCCATAAAGATGTAAGGAGCCATGTTTGGATTCCACTTACGGGTCAAGTGTCCGAAGTGAACACCCGCATCCATGAGTTTTTTAATGTTGTCTGATGCTGCCATTTTCTTGAGTTTACTTTCCTAGTAAGCAATGTACCAGTAGCCTGTATTAAGAGTCTGATACATTTGGATACTAAATCTCGATTAACGTTTAGAGAACTGGAATTTCTTACGTGCTTTCTTCTGTCCGAATTTCTTACGCTCAACCATACGTGGGTCACGTGTAAGTAGTCCGGCAGGCTTCAATGCTGTGCGGTTCTCGTTATCGATCTCAGAAAGAATACGAGATACACCCAAGCGGATAGCCTCTGCTTGACCAGTGATACCACCACCTACAACGTTTACTTTAACGTCGTAAGATCCTGTAGTCTCTGTCAAAGAGAACGGCTGCTCTAACTTGTAGTGCAACGGCGCAGTGTTGAAGTAGTCCTTATAGTCCTTGCCATTCACGGTGATGCTACCAGCACCTTCGTCCATGTAAACGCGGGCTACAGAAGTTTTACGTCTTCCAATTGCGTGAAACTTTGCCATTTATTATTACTTATTTGATTTCATTAATGTTGATGACCGTCGGCTTCTGAGCTTCGTTCTTGTGCTCAGGACCAGCGTAGACGTGCAAGTTGCGGAACAACTCTGCGCCTAGACGATTCTTAGGAAGCATACCTTTCACAGCTTTCTCCACAACGCGCTCTGGGAACTTCGCCATGATCTGCTCTGGGTTGGTTGTGCGCTGACCACCAGGGTAACCTGTGTGCCATACGTACGTCTTCTCTGTCATTTTATTACCGCTCAAAACAACTTTGTCTGCGTTGACGATAATCACGTTATCGCCACAGTCAACGTGAGGAGTGTAATTAGGTTTGCGCTTACCTCTAAGAAGCAAAGCAACTTTTGAAGCAAGACGACCCAAAGTTTGGCCTTCTGCGTCTACTACTACCCAGTTTTTTTCAACTGTTGCCGCGTTGGCTGATACTGTTTTGTAACTTAATGTATTCACCGCTAATGCGTTTTATATGTTTAAAGTGATTGTTCTCACAATCCCCAAAAAGGGCTGCGAAAATACACCTTTATTTGCCTAACAACCAAAAATCTATGCACAAATTGTTGACATTCCGAATTCTGCACGGTTTTTGTGTTGTCTCGTACCTATTAAATCCCGAAATTGCAGGCTATGCGAAACTACTCCCAAATACTCTTTACGGCAGCATTTGCCTTACTCTCAATCACTTCAACTGGCCAAGTCTGTGGCCACGATGCGCTCGAGGAAGAGGTCAAACGCTTGTATCCAAACTACGAAAGCGCCGAAGCGGAGTTCATTCAGAGCATAGATTTCGACAAAGATAACGCAACAGAGGGTACCGTGTACAAGATTCCTGTTGTCGTACATATTATATATGATACCCAAGACGACAACATCTCAGACAAGCAGGTGTATGATGCGTTACGCGTGCTAAATGAGGACTTTAGACGTCTGAATGCGGACACCACAGCGACGAGAGCCATCTTTAAGAACGTGGCTGCTGATATGGAGATTGAGTTTGAATTGGCAAAATTGGACCCGCAAGGAGAGTGTACAACAGGAATCACGCGCACGCAAAGTGCCTTGTCGGTGAATGCATCGAACAACGTGAAGGGCCTTGTTAGCTGGCCGAACAACAAATACATGAACGTTTGGGTGGTGAACAGCATTAGCCTGAGCAGCTCCACACAAGGGACCGTACTGGGATACGCATATAAACCAAACCCTGGACAGAGCACCACTTTTGATGGAC
>CATITW010000424.1 GCA_949547975.1 Cryomorphaceae bacterium
CAAATCACCCAATAAGGCTTACCGCATCTGCGCAACAAGCTATGAAAAAAGCTGCCTTGGCAGCTTTTTTCAATGGGGTTTATTGCACCGAACCGGGGGCCGTGTGGCTGGTATCGGTAAACAACTGGGTAATGTCAATCGGATCAAACCGGTACTGGGCCCCGCAGTAATCACACCCCACCTCCACCGAACCGCGCTCAGCGACCACGCTGGCGACCTCTTCCTGCCCCAGGCCTTTGAGCATGGTTTGCACCCGCTCACGGCTGCAGGTGCAGGCAAAGTGCGGCCCGCTAGGGCCTGTTTGCGGGACAAAGCGCAGCAGTTTTTCCTCCCAAAACAGGCGGCGCAAAATGGTATCGACATCCAGGCTGAGCAACTCCTCGCGCGTCAAGCTCGCGGCCAAGGTGGCGATGCGTTGGTAGTCTTCGTTTTCGCCCTGGGCATCCTCGGCATCGCTGGCGCTTTCGGTGGCTCGGGCCAAATTGTCTTGGCCTTTGAGCGGCATGCGCTGAATCAGCAGACCAGCGGCCACTTCGTCATTGGCGGCCAGCACCACCGTGGTGTCCAGCTGCTCGGACTGGAGCATGTAGTGCTGCAACGCCTGGGCCAAGGTCGCCACGCTGTCGCCTTGCGCGTTTTGCAGCGACACCACGCCCTGGTACGGCTGCATGCCAGGTTGGCGATCTTGCGGATCAAGGGTGATGGCGCAGCGCCCCTGGCCATGCACATTCACCAAACTGGTCAGGTCGGTACCACCGTCCACAGTGCCATGGACTGTGGCCGTGGCCCGCAGGGCCAGGTTGCTGTGTACCTCGGCGACGGCCACTTTGACCGGGCCATCGCCAAAAATTTGAAACACCAAGGCACCATTGAATTTGATGTTGGACTGCATCAGCACAGCCGCTGCCGTCATCTCACCCAACAATTCATGCACCGCAGGGGGGTAGGCCCCGGTTTCGGTATTGGCGGCACGGCGCTGCAAGATGGCTTGCCACGCATCGGTCAGGCGCACCACCATGCCGCGCACAGGCAGGCCATCAAACAAAAATTTATGCAGTTCAGACATTGTTTTCCTTTCGCCGGGGCAGACAAGCGCGCAGTGCGCCGCTTTAGCCGATGTGGCGCAGCCCCTTTTTAAAACGCTGCGCATTATCCCGGTAGTGCTGGGCGCTGCGGCGCAAGCCCTCGATTTGTGCCTCAGTCAGCTGGCGCACCACCTTGGCGGGGCTGCCAAGAATCATGCTGCCGTCAGGAAATTCTTTGCCCTCCGTGACCAAGGCCCCCGCACCCACCAGGCAGTGCTTGCCAATTTTGGCCCCATTGAGCACCACCGCACCAATGCCAATCAGCGATTCATCGCCAATCGTGCAGCCATGCAGCATGGCCTTGTGGCCCACAGTGACATTGCGGCCAATGCGCAAAGGCTGGCCCGCATCGGCGTGCAGCACGGTGTTGTCTTGGATATTGCTGCCCGCACCAATGTGCAAATGGTCGCTATCGCCACGGGCCACCACGCCAAACCACAGGCTGGCCTGGGCCTCTAAGGTCACGCGCCCGATCACCTGGGCACTGTCGGCCACCCAGGCCGAGTCGGCAATTTCAGGCACCACGCCATCCAGTTCATACACCGCCATACGGTCTCCTTGTTAAAACTTCAGGTTATTTACCCACTACCTACAATCGCATTTCA
>CATITW010000425.1 GCA_949547975.1 Cryomorphaceae bacterium
AAACCACTTCGAAAACCGTGAGCGTGTGGAAAACAAGCACCGTGATTTGACCTGTAATGGCTGCGATAAATAAGGCACGTGCTCGTACGTGTTTGATGAACAAACCGATCAAGAAAATCCCTAGGATCGTACCGTAAAACAGGCTGCCTAGTACGTTGACCAGCTGAATGAGGTTTTCGTAAAGCGGTGCGGCCAGAGCGACGAATATTGCGGCCACTCCCCACAAGGCGGTTAGCGAGCGGATGACACGCTTTTCGTTGTGCGCTGCATCGCCACGGAAGACCCGGTAATAGTCGATGTAGGTGGTCGTGGCTAGTGCACTCACCTCACCTGCCGTGGAGGACATTGCTGCGCTAATAATAACGGCAAGTAGCAGCCCGACTAGGCCTTTAGGGAGGTAGTTAAGGACGAACGTGATGAATACATAGTCGGTGTCTTTCGGCTGAAAATTGGGCACGGATGCATCCAAGAGTTCCATGTAAGAGGCGCGCAAGGCTTCTTGCTGGTCCGACAGTTCGTGGGCTGCAGACCAGTCGGCTGCTAAGAGCGCGGTTTTCTTCCGTTCGAAGACTTCCTTGAAATCGGCTTCGATGGCGGAAAGTTCAATCTGAACGATTTCAGGGGCGCGCTGGACTTCAGTTTGGTTGAAGAAAACAGGCGGTTGGATGAAGCTGTAGAAAACAAATAGCAGGACACCTATGGCGAGGATGGAGAACTGCATGGGGATTTTGAATACACCATTAAACAAGAGTCCGAGGCGGCTGGTGCGTTCTTCTCCTGCGCCGAGGTAGCGTTGGACTTGGCTCTGGTCGGTGCCGAGGTAGCTTAAACTCAGGAAAAGCCCACCTGTAAGTCCGCTCCACAACGTGTAACGTGTGCCTGGATCTAGTGACGTGTTGATAATGTTGAGTTTGCCCATCTCCCCTGCGATCAGGTAGGCATCGGTCATACTGACGGGGATTCGATCTATAAGTATGGCCGCAGCGATGCCCATACCGATCAGAATGGTGGACATTTGCCACTTCTGGGTGACTGCCACAGCCGCGGAGCCGCCAGAAACGGTGTAGCCTAAAACGATGATTCCGATGATCACGATCATCATGTTCAGCGGCAACCCCATCGCGGCGCTCAAGACGATAGCGGGCGCAAATATGGTGATCCCGGCACTCAAACCGCGCGAAGTCAAAAAGAGCGCGGCGGTGAACAAGCGCGTTTTGCGATCGAAACGTTGTTCGAGGAATTGGTAGGCAGTTACGGCCCGCATCTTGCGGTACGCCGGGACAAAAAATGCGCTCACGAGCACTACGGCAAGGGGCATTCCGAAATAGAATTGGACAAAGCCCATATCATAGGCGTACGCTTGTCCGGGAGTAGATAAAAAAGTAATCGCGGATGCCTGGGTGGCCATGATTCCGAGCCCCACAGTGTACAAACTGACATCTTTGGAGCCGCTTAAGAGCTCTCCGGCAGTGGCACTTTTACGCGTTTTGTACACCCCATACCCTACGATAAAAGCGAGGGTGGATAAGAGAACTACCCAGTCTAAGGCATGCATCTAGACGAACTGACGAGTGATGTAATAAAACAATACGATCTCAACGACCATCAGGGCGATAACGCCGATGTAGTATTTTTTCCAATTCACGGTTGAAGCACTGCTCTTAGTCATAGTGTAGCATGTTTTGTAGTAATCGTAATGCTCCGGGAACGCCCGCGGGCAATTCTCTAAAGAGCGACAAGCCCGTGTAAATTACGGATCCTTTTCCATATTCCGCAACTACAGTCGAGTTTTGGTACTGAATTCCGGTACTCTCATCGATCGTAAAAATCGGCGTCCAAGGATCTTGAAGCTTTGGAAAATATAAACCGCGCTCCTGCACCCATTGTTCAAAATCCGCAGCGGTTAACAGGTTCGGCTCTTGCGTCAGCGGATGCTTTTCCCAACGTACTGGCGCCAATTCTTCCGTCACCCGATCCCTTCCGATGGTCAGCGGCACTGGCAAGGGCAGTTCCACCCCGCTTCGTCCCGCAGTAGTGTAGGTCACCACGAAATTTCCGCCACCGGCAACGAACGCGGCAATCCTGTCGCCACTTTCCATGAGCCAATCCTCTGTATTAAACGCACGAATTCCCACCAATATTGCATCGACTTCATTCCACAGTTCCGGGGTTTCCTCCGTGATGTGCACCAGATCATAACCTACGCTCTCGAGCGTTTCGTCCATCACATCACCTGCACCTTCGATATACCCAAGCTTAACGCGTTTTTTATCCAGCGCTAGCACGGACAATTTCGTCTTGGCCATCGCCTGTCTGTAGTGCGTTCCGATGTGCGGATAACTGACCTTTGAAACCGTATTGAGCCACTTAATTTTGGTAGAATCGGTCACCGAAATAGCGGCAGTCACCTGACCTTTCGGCAAATCCGCAGGCACTTCCATATTAAAATGATTCCACCCTTTGGCCAATTCTTCTTCAACACTTCTGCGCTGTACAGGCTTTATACCCGCTGAAAAAACGACCTCCCAGCTGTAGCGTCCCGCTTGTTCCGCGTAGATCGAATAGCCCAATTGTTTTTTCTTCGCGTACACCCAAGTCACCGTTTTGTCAAACTTTGCGTGCATCGCTGGAACTACGGCAATTTTTTCACGGTACTCTCCGATCGCACGGTCCGTCATTTTCGCTACCGGCTTCAGATGCAACATCACCACCGAGCCTAGAACTTCCAAACGCACTCGAACCGCTGGGGTAATCCCCCCATTTTCCTTTAAATCTACTTCCAGCTCAAATCCATCCACGCCAATCTCTTGCGGCGGATTCAGCCCCATATTTTTTCCGGGCGCTCGAACAGATGCCACCTGCACCTTAACGGACGGATCCAGCGACTGCACCTGCAACACGGCAGGATAACTCCCCGCCTCTACTAACGGATTTTCAGCAGTATACACCTCAGCATACACCCCGATAATGTGCAGCATCACCGTTTGCCAGCGCTGGTAACGGTCCGAACTAGGCGCCGT
>CATITW010000426.1 GCA_949547975.1 Cryomorphaceae bacterium
GCGATGCTGTGCGCTCGAAACGCCCCCAACTGCTCTTGGCCGTATTTCAGCTGAACACCGGCGTTAAAATAATCTGAAAATCGCTGAGCGACTCCCACTCCAACACTTGTTAGCGCTCCATTCACGATGCGTCCGGTGCCTTGCGGCTGCCACACGGTACGTTCAACGATCCCTCCGGTGTAGAGCGAATTCACAGAAACACCCACGACCTGGTTGGCCGAACGTGCCTTAGAAACACTAAAAAACTCATGGTTGATGTCGCCACCGATCTGTCTCGAACCCGAGAAAAACCCTTGCTGATCTCCAGCGGTTAGCAATGCTGGGTTCACCGCTAATCCATACGCATGGCGGTTGGAAAGGCTGGTTCCTCCCAGACCCGCACTCCACGGATCGATCGGACTTTTTAAGAAGGTAAAGGCACTAAGACCGGCACGCTCCTCGCCGTAGTTCGGCAAAAGCTGTCCTTGAGCACTGTAGGTCAAGGCAAAAGTGAGAAGTAGTAGTATTCTGCGCATTACCATGACATTTGCATTCCGATGAAACATTGAATAGGTGCACTGTAACGGGCAGGGTTGCGCGGGTCAACGCCGCTTTCCTGTGGCCCATTAAATTCTGGTCTTGGATCGCGCCAAGTAAGGGGCACATTGTCTCCATACTCATACGCTCGTCCGGTGATCGGATTCACAATTTGTGAATTGCGGCGGTTGGTCAGGTTCGTCACCTCAGCGCTTAATGCCACCCCACGGCCACCTTTGAGTTGCACGAGCTGGTAGCTGACTTTTGCATCGACGTTGAACCAGTACAATCCGCGACCTTCTAAAAAGCGCGTGTTGTCTACCTCATATTGCGGCCGCCCAAGATCATTATAACCGATCAAATTCTGAGGCGTGTAGCGGTATCCGCTGGTGTAACGGGCACTTAATGTACCGCGCCATTTGCTGCTGTCGTTTGCATAGGTGATCCCGGCATTAAATTTCCAAGGACGGTCCCAAGCCAAGAATTGTTCCTGAGAAAGAGGCACTTCACCGGTCTGGGCAATCTGCAGGGCACTTTCACGGGCAGAGTTGCTTTTTCCACGTGCTTGCTGGTAGGAACCATTCACGAAGGTTTGCCAAGAATCGGACAGGCGCGCGTTGAATTGGGTTTCGATACCGAGGACTTTCGCATAATCCTGGTTGATGTACATGGTCTTCGTGACCGGTCTTCCCGTCGCATCGGTAGTAATCACGCGGCGCGCTACGATGTAGTCAAAACGGTTGTTGTTGAATGCATTCAGCGTCCAACCCAAGCGTGTTCCTAGCAAGGTCTTGTACCCGATCTCGTAGGAAATATTAACCTCCGGGTTCAAATTTGGGTTCCCCAGATTCGACAAGAACGAACGGTCTTGATAAGCGGGATCCAGCCCGGCGTACAAGAAACGCGGGTGTGGGGTGCGCATGCTGTGGCCGTAGTTAAAGTAAAGAACATTATTCTCCGTCACCGGGAAACTGACATTCAAACGTGGCAACATGCGTAGTTTCCAGCGCAAGCCGGCCACACCGATCGTGGAGTTCATGTAGTCTTCGCGAACTTGGTCCAAAACCGGGGAAGAAGGATCATTTACGGCATTATCGGCAAAGGCGCCCGGTGCCCAGTAGTTCAAACGCATCCCGATCGTCGCCTTGATGCCCTGGTATTCGATGCGGTCTTGCACGAAAAAGCCACCTTTTTGCGGATCGACCTTCCAAATATCATTGCTGCTACCGATGGAAATAGACGGCGTGGAAACACTGTCGTTCAGTACGATCGGCGCACCTACCCATGGGCGGAACACATCGGCCCACTGGTATTCTGTGAAGGCGTGCTCCCAACCTGCCGAAGCGTTGTGGATTTCGTTCGGGGAGTAGGTAAATTTGCCCTTGAGCGTGTATTCCTCCGCATAGTGGTCGTGCCAGATCGAGGTGATACCGCCATTATTCACGAGGCCATCACCAGGTATGAGGTAATAGGTTCCTGAGGCATCGTTCGGGTTGAAAATATTCATGGTCCCGGTAAAAATGTAGTCCTCATCGTAGATCTGATCGACCGTTTCGGAGCGGAAAGGACGACCGTTTGCATCGGCGCGGAGGTTTGTAAAGAGGCGTCCGCTAGAGAGGCTTAAACCCGATTTTGCACTGAGTCGTTTTTGCCATTGCAGCACCGTAAGATTGCTGTGGTGCGTGTAGGTTGTGGCATTGTCGAGGTTGTTCGAGCGGTTGTATTGAAACCCGGGAGCCAGCAAGGCGTCGAACCCAACAATCTGCAGGGTGCGCGAATTTTGATTGACCTTGAGGCTGTGGGAATTGGTCAGTGAGATTTTCCCAGCGCCTTTCGAGCGCCATACCAGTTTGGTGGTGTGCGTGTAGTCGTTGCTTTGACGCGGCGCCCAGAGTGCTGGATTATCGGGGAATAAGCTGCTGTTGAGCTGCGAAGCCGTCGCCCCAAAATAATGGTCTGTGATGTCCGCATTTGCGCTGGTAAACAAGGTCAATTTCTTGCCTGTACCCGGAATAGGTGTGCTCAAAGTGACCTCCGCACGGTCCGTGTTGAAGGTGGCAGGAGTGAATTGGTCTGAACTGTAACGGGCACTCCAGCGAAGCTGCTTACCACCTTCCTTGATGGTCGTGTTCACTACCCCGGAAGAACCGCCGCCGTATTCCGCGCTCGCCCCACCGGTCATCAGATCGATCGAGGAGAGCGACGAAGAACTCACGCTCACCCCACCGCCTGTTCCAGCGAGTGGATCCTGTGCAGAAATACCGTCCACGAGATATTCAGTTTCATACACGCGTGCACCGCGAATCTGAATACCATCTGTTGTTTTTTGAACCCCCGCCTGCTGCGCGATTATATCTTCCACGCCTTTGGCGACTAGAGAACCGATCTCCTCGGCAGAAAAACTGATCGCAGAAGAGGCTTTCTCGAGATCCACTTGATTTTTACGTCCGACTACAGTCACCGTGTTGAGCATCTCATTCTGCTCGACCATTTGCACGCGCACATTTTTCGTCTGACCTGCCTTAATACGTACACCATTCACTAGGGTCGGTTGGTATCCGATAAACTGCACTTTCACGCTGTAGGTACCCGGTTTGATGTCATCGATCTTAAAGCCGCCTGAAAA
>CATITW010000427.1 GCA_949547975.1 Cryomorphaceae bacterium
CCCACGGTGATTGATCCTTTATGGTCGGACAATTGTAAGGCAGCAGCTCCGTTCAGCGTCGCAGCGTTCAGTGCTTCTGCCGGAGTCATCTTCATTTTCGCACAGGCCATGTTCATCACGAGCTGCATGTTGCCGGTAGGGCTCGAACCCGGATTATAGTCGGTGGCTAAAGCGACGAGTGTATTGCTATCGATCAGGCGTCTTGCCGGCGCATAAGGAATGCCTATGAAATAGCTACAGCTGGGTAATAAAGTGGCGATAGTATCACTGCCTTCGAGCGCTTTGAATGCGCCTTCGCTCATCACTTCGAGGTGGTCCACACTTAGAGCGCCTGCTTCGACGGCACGTGGGATGGCTCCGATGTCATAGAATTGGTTCACGTGGAGCTTGGTAGGCATGTCGTAAGCGGCCGAGGCTTCAAGAATGGCTTCTAACGTTCCCATTTTAAAGTAGTCGCGTTCGATGAAGGCGTCCAAAAATACCGCCAGGCCTTCCTTAGCGACGGTCGGCATCAGTTCCTCGAGCATCCAGCGGGTGTATTGCTCGTCGTTCCAGTTGCGCTCTTTTGCCCAAACGGGTAGGGCATGTGCCGCTAAAAACGTTGGAACTAGAGTGGCGTCGGTTTTTGCATTCAATGCGGCAACGGCGCGCAGTAGTTTGAGCTCGCCCTCAGCATCTAGACCGTAACCACTCTTTACTTCAAGTGTCCCCGTTCCATAGCGTACTAAACGATCCAAACGTTCCGCACTTTGGGCGACGATATCCTCTAGAGGCGTTGCCCCAACTTTTTTCGCACTGTTTAAGATGCCACCACCGGCCGCGGCGATTTCTTCGTAGCTCGCGCCTTTGAGTCGAAGGTTGAATTCTTGTTCACGTGTCCCGGCGTAGACCAGGTGGCTGTGCGAGTCCACAAAAGCGGGTAAAACACAGCGATCCGTACAGTCGTAGGTGTCCAATTCGTCCGAAGGGCACTCACTCATCGGTCCGAAATCTGAAATTTTGCCGTCTGTGATCGTTAAAAAGGCATCGTCGATGGTGGGAAAGTCCGCCATTTCTTTTCCACGTAACACTTTCGTAGTGAGCGGTCTAATGCCACCGAGGTGGGTAATATGTATAAGTCTAAGGTTCATGCTTCAATGTTACGAAGAATGCGCTATAGTTTCCTATTTTAGTGGCATGCCCGGAAATTCGATAGGAGACAGTTTAAAATTGACCACATACGGCGAGAGCCATGGGGATCAAATAGGCGGTATACTCGATGGGATGCCAGCAGGTATTTCGATTGATATTGATGCCATTCAAAAAGAATTGGACCGTAGACGTCCAGGTCAGAGTCATTTGACTACGGAGCGCGCCGAACACGACCAGGTGCGCATCCACAGCGGAGTGTTTGAGGGAAAAAGCACCGGTACGCCGATCGCATTTTCTATCTTGAATAAAGACCAGCGAAGCAAAGACTACAGCGCTTTAGAGCAGGTATACAGACCTTCCCACGCTGACTATGTCTACGATGCAAAATACGGCCACCGTGACCACAGGGGCGGCGGCCGTTCAAGCGCTCGTGAAACCGCCTGTAGAGTAGTGGGTGGTGCATTAGCGGCCTTAGTAATCCCAGAAATTCAGGTACGTGCTTGGACCTCAAGTGTAGGGCCCGTCGAGATCAAAACCGACTGGCAACACCTCGATCTCACTCAGATCGATGCCCATCCAACGCGTTGCCCGGATCCCGAAGCTGCGGCTGAAATGGAAGCTTACATCGAGCACGTTCGTGAGGAAAAAGACAGCACTGGTGGAACGGTAACGGTCGTTGCCACAGGAGTACCTGCGGGCTTGGGCGAACCTGTTTTTGATAAACTGCAAGCAGACCTGGCCAAAGCCATGCTCAGCATTAATGCGGTGAAAGGCTTTGAGATCGGGTCAGGAATGGCTGCTGCAGAAATGCGCGGAAGTCAGCACAATGATGAGATTACTCAAGGTTTCGAAACCAAGACTAATAACGCAGGTGGCGTTGTAGGGGGCTTAAGTAATGGCGCTCCCATCCAGCTGCGTATCGCGTTTAAACCCGTAGCTACCATAGGCAAAACACAAGAAACGGTGAACAGTGCCGGCGAGCGTGTCGTGCTCGAGGCCAAAGGCCGCCATGATCCATGCGTGGTACCGCGCGCTGTACCTATCGTTGAAGCGATGGTACGTTTGGTACTCGCCGATCACTATTTACGAAATTTGAAATACACACGATGAAAAAACCTTCACTGCCCGTACAAATCATTTTAGGACTCATTCTAGGAATTCTCTGGGCCGTATTGAGCTCATCGATGGGTTGGAGCGACTTTACGATCGATTGGATCGCACCTTTCGGAACGATTTTCATCCGTTTACTCAAGCTCATCGCCATTCCCCTAGTTTTGTTTTCAATCATTGCTGGGATCGGCAACCTGAGCGATACCGCCACTTTAGGACGTATGGGGATCAAGACCCTGGCCTTGTACATCGGCTCGACCGTATTAGCGGCAGGGATGGGAATGCTGATCGCAAACACCTTCAATCCTGGAAAGCAGGCCTCCGAGGAACAATTAAAAATCAACCGACTCGCCTACGAATTATGGGTCAACGAGAGTGAAGACGTCGAATACTTTGACGAGCTCCGTTTGCTGAACGATCCAGAAATGTCGGTCTACCTCACCTCGGCACAAAGCGCGCTCGCAGAGCAGCAAAGCAACGAGGAACTCAACGCGAAAGTGAATGTGCTTCGGGAGCAAAAAGAATCGGGTCCACTGCAATTTTTTGTAGACATGGTGCCGTCAAACATCTTTCTGTCGTTCAACGACAGTCTGATGCTCCAGGTCATTTTCTTCGCCATATTCTTCGGCGTTGTGATGGTCATGCTTCCGAACGCACAAATGCAACCGGTGGCCGATGTCATCAATGGATTCTCTGACATTTTTATCAAGATGGTGGACGTGGTGATGAAAGGTGCGCCCTTCTTCGTCTTTGCACTACTCGCAGGAAAATTGGCAGAAATGGCCGGCGATGAACCCGCTCGTTTACTAGAGATTTTCAAAGCATTGGGTGCCTACACCGGTTTTACAATCATCGGACTATTGATCATGATTTTGTTGTTATATCCAGCGCTATTGGCCTTCTTGATCAACCGCAAAACCAAGATGGGTTTTATGAAGAGTTGGGGCTATTTCATGCGTGGTATCCGTCCTGCTCAACTGCTCGCTTTTTCTACGAGTTCGACGGCCGCAACACTTCCGGTCACCATGGATTGCGTGCGCGATAATCTAGGTGTGGACGAGGAGATCGGCTCTTTCGTACTGCCCATCGGCGCAACGATCAATATGGATGGAACCGCGTTGTATCAAACGGTCGCTGTTATTTTTATGGCCCAATTCCACATGATCGATCTCAGCCTCGGACAACAAGCCACCATCATCCTTATGGCCACTCTCGGCTCGATCGGTGCAGCTTCCGTTCCGTCTGCCGGTATGATCATGCTGATCCCTATTTTGGAATCTGTAGGACTCAACCCAGCGTGGATTGCCATCATTTTCCCAGTCGATCGGATCATCGATATGGTACGTACCGTGCTGAACCTCACCGGGGATGCTTCAGTGTCTACCATCATCGCCATTTCTGAGGATAAGTTTACCGTAGTAGAATCGAACGACTAGCACTTCTGCCACTCTGTCCACCCGTTAACCCCCAGAACTATGCGTGCTTTGCTTTTACGTACGGCCTTACTCATCATACTAGCGCTTTCGACCACTCTCGCTGCCGCACAGCAAGGTCCCGTATCCCTCGGGGCGTATTGCGGCGATAGCCATAGAAGCCCAACGCGCCAGATCGATAAAGCCGTTAAAGCCTTAAACGCCAAAGATTATCCAAACGCCGGAGTATACATCGGCGCTGCCTTACGTGTCAACGAAGGCGACCAGCATGCACTCTATCTCCGCGGTGAGCTGGGCATGCGCACAAAGCGGTTCGAGCTTGCTGAAGCGAGCTGGAAACGACTGGTACAGCGCTGTCCAGGCTACAAGCCAGACCTGTTGTATTTTGTAGGTTCACTGGCTCTTGCGGCAGGTCGACCAGAAGAAGCACAGCGCTATTTAGAGCAATGGTTGCTGCGCGATGACCGCGAGTACGCTTACGACAGCGAAGTAGAGGACATGCTTGAGGAGATCGGATTGAAAGCCACCTTTCTCGCAAATCCGGTTCCGTTTGACCCAAAGCCTGCGCGTGCGATCAATACTAGATTCGATGAATACCTCGCAGCGATGACCCCGGACGGCTCACAGATCTA
>CATITW010000428.1 GCA_949547975.1 Cryomorphaceae bacterium
TCACTTCAAACACTAATTTTTATTACCTTCAGCACATGGGTTGGTTTAGTTTCATGACAGAAGATATAGCGATTGACTTGGGTACAGCCAATACGCTAATCACATATCAAGACAAGGTGGTCGTTGACTCCCCGTCTATCGTTGCACAAGACCGTCGTACGGGTCAAATCATTGCCGTTGGGCAAGAGGCGAGACAGATGCACGGTAAAACGCATGAAAACATCAAAACCATCCGTCCACTGAAAGACGGTGTGATTGCTGATTTCGAAGCATCTGAGCACATGATTCGTGAGCTCATTAAAAGCATCCCTGCATTTAAAAAACGTTTGTTCCCGCCCAGTTTACGTATGGTAGTTTGTATTCCTTCGGGAATCACTGAAGTCGAAAAGCGCGCGGTTAAAGACTCTGCAGAACGTGCCAATGCTAAAGAAGTTTACCTCATTCACGAACCTATGGCAGCCGCAGTTGGGATCGGTGTGAATGTGTTGGAACCTAAAGGAAATATGATCATTGATATCGGTGGCGGTACCACTGAAATCGCAGTCTTGGCGATGGGTGGTATTGTCTGTGATAAGAGTATTAAAGTCGCTGGTGATGTATTTACCAACGATATTGCCCTGTACATGCGTGCACAACACAACCTTTACGTTGGTGAGCGCACGGCTGAAAACATAAAAATTGCAGTTGGTGCAGCACAAGAAGAATTGGACGAAATCCCAGAACCTTATTCTGTTCAAGGACGTGATCTACTCTCTGGTAAGCCTAAGCAAGTTGAGGTCACACACATAGAAGTAGCCCGTGCACTTGAGAAAAGCATTACGCGCGTTGAAGATGCTGTGATGGAAGCACTGAGTAATACACCACCAGAATTGGCGGCAGATATCTACAACAGCGGAATCTATCTTGCAGGCGGTGGTTCTATGCTTCGCGGTCTAGACAAACGTATTTCCGCGAAAACCGACTTACCGGTTTATGTTGCTGAAGATCCTTTGCGCGCCGTTGTAAGGGGTACAGGTATCGTGTTGAAAAACATCGAACACTTCAAGACGATTTTAGAAAGCTAAATAAAACTCTGCTATGCGGCAACTGATACTTTTCTTGGCAAAGTATCGAAGCACTCTGTTGCTCATAGTGTTCGTGCTCATTGCGCTATTGCGCCATTCGCTTAAAAACCCCGTTGCGGAACACAGATTGAACAATGTGGGCTTCGGTACAATCGCGAGCGTACACAATGGCTTATCTGGCTGGAAGCAGTATTGGCGGCTTGAGGCGATCAATGAAGAATTGGCCCGCGAGAATGCAGCACTTCGCTCAGGGGGGACACGCGCTTCTGCCAATCATTTTTCAAATTCTACAGACTACGATTTTATACCGGCACGCGTCGTCGATTATTCGTATACCAAAAGAAACAACTACATTATCGTTCATGCAGGCCGCAGAGATGGCATTCAGCCAGGAATGGGTGCCATGACACCGGACGGATGGGTCGGATCAGTGGTTGAAGTAAGTGATGCTTATGCGCACATTATACCGGTACTGCACAGTAAAGGGAATATTGGAGCCCGCATTCCAGAAAAGGGGCTGGGTGAATTGCGCTGGGACGGTTCCGATCCTTCATGGGCCACACTTATTGATATCCAAAGAGAGAATCGACCCCTACCCGGCGATAGTGTGTACAGTTTTACGCGTACTTCGGTTGGACCGTCGACATTAACGGGCACCATCGTTAGTGCGGTTCAAAACAGTGAAGACCTGACTTGGACAGCGAAAGTGGCACTGAGTGCCGATTTTAAAAACATGAATTGGCTTTACATCAGCA
>CATITW010000429.1 GCA_949547975.1 Cryomorphaceae bacterium
AAGGAACCATTTCGGTGCACGCTACAGTGGTCAACTACGCCGTCGTTATTCAGGTCAGCGATACAGGTCGAGGCATTCCTGCGAACGTACAACGTAAGATCTTCTCGCCCGGTTTCACTACGAAAACGAGGGGCTGGGGACTGGGTCTGAGTCTTGCCAAACGCATTATTGCTGAATACCACGCTGGAACTATCACTTTAGCGGAAAGCACTGCCGAGAAAGGCACTACCTTTAAGATTGTATTGCCACTCGCCTAATGATTCAAAGCTCCCTGTACGTTCACATCCCTTATTGCAAGCAAGCTTGCACGTATTGTGATTTTCATTTTTCAACAAATATTCGCACCAAAGCTGAGGTTTTGAGTCAGATGCATGTCGAGATTCAGGGCAGAGCGAAACAGGCCCCTTGGAACATGCTGGAGGTGAAGAGCCTGTATTTTGGCGGAGGTACCCCTAGTTTGTTGAGCTCGGAAGAATTGAAAGCATTGATCGACAGTGCGCGAACGCATTTTTCGTTCGCTGAGCACCTTGAAGTGACCTTGGAAGCTAATCCTGATGATGTGACCGAAGCGAAATTGGAGCATTGGTACCAAGCAGGTGTGAATAGACTGAGTGTTGGGATTCAAAGTTTTCAGCAGGACGAACTAGAAGCATGCAACCGCGCACATACGGGCGCTGAGGCCCACAATGCCTTGCAACTGATTCGCTCCTCCAAAATAGATCGATTTTCTATTGACCTGATCTATGGTATGATCGGATCTACGCTTCAAAGCTGGAAAGACAACCTCGCAACGGCATTCACGTATGGGCCTGATCACATCAGCTGCTACAGCTTAACGGTCGAGGAAAAAACTGCCCTTGCACATCAAGTCAGCACGGGGAAAGTTCAACTGCTCGAAGAAGACGTTGTATTGCACCAGTTTGACTATTTGCGAGAATGGGCGGCAATGCACGGATATGAACATTATGAATTGTCCAATTTCTGTATCCCAGGACACAGAAGTGTGCATAACCAGCATTATTGGAGCTACCAGCCGTATTTAGGAATTGGTCCTGGAGCACACAGCTTTGACGGCAAACAGCGGTTTTGGAACGTTAGTAACAACATCCGCTATGCCAAAGGCCAAGCACCTGAAGGGGAATCACTGACCCTCGAAGAACAGATCAACGAACGACTTATGGTCCGTCTTCGCACTGCAGACGGGTTCCGGTTCAAATACGACCTACCACAAGACATTTCCTCAGAGGCAAAAACGCAGCTTTTGAACCATGTAAATACTGCCATGCAAAACGGCGAGCTCCATCCTTTACCGGACGGATTTAAAATAGCTCCCGAGAATTGGATGCGCAGCGATCAAATCATTGCCAATCTCTTTATCGATACAGCACCATGAGAATCTCCCTTTCCTTGCCAAACACCGAGGTTACCGTTGAGCTAAACGCACCATTTGCGGACCTCAGCATGGCCGTTAGCGACGTCGCTCGAGCCTGGTACATCGACGCTCCGAAGTTTGAACCCGTGGTACTTGGGGACTGGACCGGATCCGTTGCCGCTGGTAATGGGGTGAATTTCTTTAATGTTCATTTCAATCCCCACGCACACGGCACTCATACGGAAACCGCCGGTCACATCAGTGTAGAGCGCTACAGCGTCAACACCCATTTCAAAACACCGTTCGCGCTACTTGCTGTCCTAAGTCCAAAGGTTGATGAAGAAAAAATACATTTCGCCGATTTTAAAACCGCTTGGGACCGTGCCAAAACTGCGGGTCATCTCGAAGGTGTTACTGCGGTGGCTTTGCACACCGACTGCTCTCGCGATCTTCCTACGCGTGAATACAGCAACACGGACTGGCCTTATCTCGATGCAGAGATTGGGGCATTCCTCAAAGCACAAGGGATCGACCACCTCTTGATCGACCAGCCCAGTGTGGATAAAGAGGAGGACGG
>CATITW010000430.1 GCA_949547975.1 Cryomorphaceae bacterium
GTCTTGTTCGTATCTGCTACGATCGGGTAGCTTACACCTTGGATACCACCTTGGTCTTTGTTCATTTGCAACCAACCCCAGTGGCTTTGCTCAGTGTCAGTAGATACAGCGATCAACTCTACACCTTTCGAAGCGAACTCTTCTTTACGTGCCTGGAATGCATGCAATTCTGTTGGACATACGAAAGTGAAATCCTTCGGGTAGAAGAATAGGATCACGTACTTGCCTGCGTAATCTGAAAGTTTGAAGTTTTCAACGATTTCCTCACCGTTGATTACTGCTGCTGCAGTGAAATCTGGTGCTTTTTTGCCTACTAATACAGCCATTTGTCTTTGTTTTTTAATTGTTATTCAAATGTAGAACTACCTCCGTCTATTAACGGATAATTCTATTCAGTTTTATCTATGACCGGTGTGTGAATGTTTATCAATCACAAGAGCAACAGAAAGCTTAGTCCAATCCCTGTTCCGACAGCCAGTAATTTGTAGGCATTGAACTGATGATTTGCTGAGCTTTCAAAGAGAATTGTAGTGCTGACGTGCAATAACAATCCCGTCGCTAGGCCTAATATAGGTAAGGTGTAAGCCGTTAGTGTACCCGCGGCGAGGCTCCCAAGCGGAGTGCTTAGTGCAAAAAGAACCAGGCTTGTGATGACCAGAGGCGTCGAGATTTTGGCATTGCGCAAAGCAGAGGTAACCAGTAGAGCGATGGGCATCTTGTGCAAGACGAGAGACCATAAAAGTCCAGGGCCGTTGTGGGCGTGATCGTGCGCCGCGTGTTCCGCGAGCGGCATGCCTTCGATGAACGAGTGGATGAATAATCCGAGTAAAGGGAGGAGGGGAGGTTTGTTCCCGTGCGCGTGGTAGTGTCCGTGCTCTAGGCCTTTTGAGATGAAATCCAGAAACAATTGGACACCGAAGCCCAACAATACCCATACACCGATCGAATGCGCGTTTCCCTCGAAGAGTTCTGGCAATAGATGCAGCATTAAGGTACCGAACAGAAATGCCCCGGAAAATGCTAGGCTCAATCTGAACGCCAAGCTGTCCGTTTTGATGAACCAGGATGCTCCACCTCCGAGGAGGACGCTGAAGAAAAGGATCAAATAGGCATCGTTCATTACTCCGACTTTTTGGCAATAATAATCATTCTGTTGCTCTGTTCGGCTTCGAAATCACTCAGGTTGTAATCCCCTTTAATGTGCTCGACCTCAAGACCGGCATGTTCCATAAAGGTGCTCATCTCCGTGGTGGTGAAGGCACGAACGCGCTCCTCAAAATGTTGGATTTCACAATCTTTATGCACTCGGATTCGCTTTACAATCGTTCCTGCTTCGATCACTCGAGTCACCGAATAGTGCGCAAGCTCAGTTTGAACTTCATTTGTTGGAACCAAGTTCGCCGCGATCTTTTCACTGTTCATATAATCCAAAACCAAACGCCCTCCCGGTACCAAGGTCTCAGCCATACGGTCGATCGCTTGCTGGTGCATTTCGTCGTTTTCGAAATAGCCAAAACTGGTAAAGAGATTGAACACCCAATCAAAAGGTCCAAACGGTAATTTCTCGAGCATGTTACCTGTGGTAAACTTCAGATCGTCGTGTTCGAATGCTCTGGCAAACGCGATACTTTCCTCGCTCAGGTCAACCCCCAAGACATCAAGACCTTGATCAGACAAAACCTTGGCGTGTCTTCCACGACCGCAGGCCATGTCTAACGCTGTCTCACCCGGCTGAACCCCCAGATTTTCACACAGCTCACGAATAAAGCCTCGAGCTTCGTGCTCATCGCGGTGCTGATAAAGATCATGATAAAACGAGGTGTTGAACCAAGTAGCGTACCAAGGTTGTTGCATAGGATTCTAAAAGATTTGTGGAAGATACGGTTCGAACATTTTAAATATCGCGATTAAAATCACAATGATCAGCACCTTCCTAGTGATGGCGTTTCCCTTGGGATGTTGAATGATTTTCTTCGTACCCAAACGTGCACCCAGTGTTGTCCCAACGGCCAGAGACAGGCCGTACATCCATTCGATCGACCCGCTCAAGGCGAATATGAGAAAACTGGGAATGGTCATCAAAAATGCAGTGAACAGCTTCATGATGTTACCGTCGCGAAGTGCGTATTTCGCCATTAGTACAGCTAGTGACAGAAAGAAAATGCCAAACCCCATCTGAATGAATCCTCCGTAGAGTCCAAGACCGAGAAAACTGAGCCAAGTGCCTACCGTCTTACGCTGTTTAGAGCCGTCCGTTTTGATCAACCACTTTTTAGGATTCAAGATCATGGTGATCAGCAGGACAATCATCAAACAACCTATAGAAATGCGCATCAAATCTTCTGGAATATCCACCGCAAGCATGGCGCCTAGGGAGGCTCCGATGACTATAGGAGGGATGATGAAGTAGCTTTCGCGAAATAGATATTTCGTGCGTTGGGTCTTGGGTAGGGACACCATGGCACTACTGGTTTGAAAAATGGCCCCTACACGGTTGGTGGCGTTTGCTGTATTGGGGTCTAAACCTACCCACATTAGTAGGGGCAACGTGATGGCCGATCCGTTCCCAGCAATAGTATTGATAAGTCCTGCGGCAAAACCTCCAAAGACTAAGGCAATTAATTCCGGCCATTCATTCATGCGGCCAAAGTTAGCGTACATTTGTGCTTTAAACAGCTAAAGGGTGCCTGAAAACAAAGATTATCGCCTAGTCATAAAAACGCTCTACGGGCTCGAGGAAGTCCTCAGCAAAGAGTTGCTCTCCCTTGGCGGACGAGAGATATTGAAGTTGAATCGTGCAGTTTCCTGTGTAGGAGACTTGGGATTTGTCTATAAAATTAACATTGCGCTACGCACCGGACTCCGTGTACTTCTGCCTCTTCATGAGTTTGAGATGGAGGATGTGGAGCATTATTACGAGGAGTTGCTTAGCATTCCATGGGAGGAGCATTTCGACATCGAAAAGACGTTTGCAGTGGATGTGGTCGGAACAAACGACTATTTAAACCACAGTAGTTTTGCAGGGTTGAAAGCAAAGGATGCCATCGTGGATCGCTTTAGAGCGCACGTAGGGGATCGTCCGACGGTCCAGCGCACGTTACCGAATGTGCCTGTGCACATCCACATCTATCAAAATAAAGTACGGGTATACCTTGACGCTTCTGGAGATTCTTTGCACAAACGAGGCTACCGTTTAGCTGCTGCGCATGCGCCACTGAATGAGGTGTTGGCTGCAGGAATCATTTTGAAGAGCAAGTGGAACGGCGGAATGCCGGTTTTAGATCCCATGTGCGGTTCGGGTACCTTCCTCGTGGAGGCCGCTTTGATTGCCCATAACATGCCCGCGAACATCTACCGCGACACCTTCGGTTTTCATCATTGGAAAGGCTTCGATGAGGAGTTGTTCGGGATGATCAAAGAAGGCTTATTGGGTAGAGCAAGAGAATACAACGGAAAGATTTTTGGTCGCGACATGGACGATTACGCCCTCGATGCAGCCTCAGAAAATATCGAACGTTCTATGTTTGATGACGTGATTCGTCTCAAGCGCGCCGATTTTTTCGAAGCAGATCCACCCGCTGAAAAGGGCTTGTTGCTGGTGAATCCACCGTACAACGTGAGAATCGCTGCGAATACGCACCAGTTCTACCGTGAAATGGGGGATACCTTGAAAGAAAAATACGCCGGCTGGACCGTCATGTGGATCACTTCAGATCTCGAGGCGGTCAAGAGCATCGGCCTTCGACCTTCGCGAAAGTGGAACCTGTTTAATGGCGAATTGGAATGTAAATTGCTACAGTTTGACATGTACGCAGGTACCAAAAAGCTCCATAAATTGAACCGATAAACGCACATCTACTCATGAAAAAGCAGCTCATACTTCTTCTTTTGACCGTTTCCACTGCACTCAGCGCACAAAGCTACAGCAGTAACTACCGCCGTGTTTCGCGTGAGGTAGAGAAAATCATGTCCATTTCATCGGACATTATCGATGGCGTGATGACCTATGAAAAGGAAAAGAAGGTGGCTCCTTTGATTGATGCGCAGTTTACGACGTATCGCAAAAGCAAGCGCTCATTCGCGCGTTTGACTGACGAGAGTGAAGCGGCAATGATCGAGGTAGCGACTACGGAGCTGTCGGCAATCATCGAATGTTCTTCGACGGAATTGGCAGAGTGGTTAAAGGAAGACCCGCGTTCAGGATACGGACACAGGTATGTAGAAAAAGTAGGTGGACACTACAAAGCCATCCTTACGGAGTTGGAGAACTACAGTACCACATACGAGGTGAATGTAAGAGATTCAGACGTCCTTTTGCGTTTTGAAGCGCAGATGGAACTCTTGAGCTATACCAAAGAAATGAAACGCGGTGCGTCGACAGTAGA
>CATITW010000431.1 GCA_949547975.1 Cryomorphaceae bacterium
ACCGTTTGAAAGCACCTCTGGAAGCATCGGAACTACGCGATCAACCAGATAAACACTAGTCGCGCGCTCTATCGCTTCATCGTCTAAAATGGTTCCCGGCTGCACATAATGGCTGACATCGGCGATGTGTACACCGATCTCCCAACGCCCGTTTTTGAGCTGCTGAATGCTCAAGGCATCGTCAAAATCTTTGGCATCTGCAGGATCGATCGTGAAGGTTGGAACGCCTCTAAAATCGCGACGCTTCGCCACTTCTTCCTCCTTAATCCCCGTGTCCAATTCATCTGCGGCAGCCTCCACCTCAACGGGGAACTCGTTCGGTAAACCAAACTCTGCGAGTACGGCATGAATCTCCGTATTGTGCTCCCCAGCATTCCCGAGGATCTTAATGACTTCACCGAACGGCGAGCTTGCCTTTTCTGGCCAATTCGTGATGCGTACCACGGCTTTTTGTCCGTGCTCCACCCCAGCGAGTTTGTCTTTCGGTATGTAGATGTCCACGACCATCTTTCGGCTCGAGGGCACTAAAAACCCATAGCTCTTGCCTATCTCGACGGTACCAACAAAATCTGTTTGTTTGCGCTTGACGATCTCTACGACTTCGCCTTCGAGTTTTTTCCCGCGGCGCGAGAAGAGACTCACCTTTACCGTGTCGCCGTGTAGGGCGTGCTTGAGGTGCGGTGCGCGCACCATAATGTCACTTTCCGTATCGGGGCTGACAACATATCCGTTGCCATTGCTGGCCATGTCGACCACGCCTTCGACGTAGTCCGCAACATATTTTAGTCTGTATTTACCGCGGTCGATGCTGGAAATTTTGCCAGCGCGCTCGAGGTCTGAGAGGGCCATCTCCACTTTGGCTTTCACCATGGGCGGTTTGTAGCCCAGCTGAGCGGCGATCTGTTTGTAATTGAATTTTCGAGTTGGGAATTGGCGGAATACCGATTCCACTTTCTGAGCCCATTCCTTCACGTCCACACTGTGCGCACGCTTACCGGCTCTTTTATTGTGCTTTCTTGCCATAATCTAATAGTAAAGATACGGGTTTGAATATGGAGTGCTCTTGCAGCGGTGTTAATTATGGGGAATCTCCACATTAATTCCTTCTTTCTAGAACCAATTATCAATTTCCCGCTATATTACTTCTGGAAAAAATTGGTTCGTACACAACTGACTATCAACCCATTGAAAATTTATTTCCACCCACAGGCAACCTTTTGACACCCGTGTGTCGTCTTTAAGATAGAAACCCTCAACCATGGAGCATTTGCTCGAACCTTGTAGAGCGGGCGATAAAAAAGCCCAACACGAGTTGTACCAGCGCATGTCGCCGGTGTTGATGGGGATCTGCAGACGTTATTTGACACGTATAGAAGAAGCCGAGGAAGCCTTGAGCAATGCCTTCATCAAAATCCTCACGCGCCTAGATACCTACTCAGGCAGCGGGAATTTTGAAGGATGGATGAAACGCATCGCCGTGCGCGAGTGCCTGACCTATTTGAAACGCGGAAAAAATCCGTTCGACCTCGACTGGGAAGGCGATATTTCTGCGCCAGTAACCCGCAGCGATGAAGCCGCACATTTGCTTCAGCTCATCCAAGCGCTGCCCACCGGGTACCGCACCGTCTTCAACCTGTACGCTATCGAAGGATTCCAACACCACGAGATCGCCGAACTGCTTGAGATCAGCGTGGGAACCAGCAAGAGCCAGCTGAGTAAGGCTCGAAAACTATTGCAAAGCCAGCTGCCTGCGCACCGTGCCCAGGGAGCTAAAACGAAATAAACAACGCAACGTGAGTAACGTAGACGACACCTTTAAAAATGCCCTCGACGGCTACACCGAGCTTCCGAATCCGGAGCTTTGGGAGGGGATCTCTGCCGCAGTAGATGCAGAGCGTGCCCGTGTTGCAGCACCTGCGCAAGAGCGCGGACTCGTGGTGGTTTGGCGCAAGACCCTGCTGGCTGTGGCGAGCGTTGCTGCGATGATCGCCCTGGTGTGGACCGTCGGTTTGGCGCCGTCTGCAAGCTATGACCCTCGGCAGCTGCAGGAGACCTTTGAGAGCGACGAGGACCTCAGCACGGAAGGTGGCGTGTGGTCGCCGGTCGAAGCGCTGCTAGAAGCTCAGGAAATGCAGAAGACTGTGCTCGATAAAGTTCTCGAAGCGGGAACGGACGAGTCAGGAATGGACGCGCCAGGAACGGTGGCGGTGCATGAGCGAAAAAAACGCGTTATGGTGCCGCATTGGGAAGCACGATTGGCAGACTATGAGGCGGAAATGGCGGTGAATGAAACGCTGTTAGCGCTGGATGTGGTGCGGTCGGAATTGGTGCAAGAACCCGTAAAAGTGGAAGTGAATTTTGTGCCTGTTGAAGAGGGGTTTTATGCTGAAGCGCCTGCTGGAATCCTTTCAAAAACGCTGGGCGAGGGCGCAAAAACTTTGGGACAAAACGTAGCGAAAATTATCGGTAAAGGATACCTCAACTGGGAATCGGCGAAGGTTTCCGTGAATCAAACATTAGCCACATTATCTACCAAAAGAACCTCTAAAAACAATTGATATGAAAAAGACAACTACTGCCCTACTGGGGTTCGGATACCTCGCGTTAGGACTGAGCATGAGTGGCGCTACTGGCGCATGGACTGCTCCTACCGACACGAATGAAGTACGTGTGGAGATCGACGGGATCGACCCCGAAGCAGGGCTGCTTGAGGCCATCACTGAGATTGTAAAAATCAGTACGACTGAAGCCACAAAACTCAGCGCACAGATCGCTGAAATTCAAGCGCTCGTAGAAGCCGGAACCCTTACCGAAGAAGAAGGCGAAGCGCGCACTGAGGCACTTACCGAGGACTTTGAGTCGCGTATGGAAAACGTCGGCGAAAGCATGGAAGAGTGGGGCGAAGAGTTTGGAGAACGTATGGAAGCCTGGGGTGAAGAGTTCGGGAAGAAGTGGGAGTCCAACGATAAAGCGATGGATGAAGCCATCGGCGATGCGGTGGAGCGCGACCTGAAAATGGATCTCGATTTTGATGCGCCAGAAGCGCCTGAGGCACCGGCACCAACGCCTGCACCGAAAAAATCTACGAAGACCTCTTTCGACTATTTCGAATTCCATTTCGGAGCAAATAGCCTAAGAGACGCATCCGGTTACGAAACGAACACCGAGCGTCTACTCAGCAGCTGGGAAAGCTTAAGTACACGCTTCTCCTTCGGTACGAAACGCAAGATCGGTGGAGCGGCAAGTCCATTTGTGTTCCAGAGCGGGTTAGGCCTCGAGTCAACGGCTTTTAGCTTCAACAACGATCACATGATTGTGAAGGTTGCCCCCGCATCAAACGGTGCTGACGCTACTACGGAGATTCTTCCCGTTACCGAATTAACGGATGTGCGTAGAAACCGATTCGATCAACTCTACCTTGAAATTCCGATGATGCTCCACATCGACTTCAGCAAAAGAGGAAAAGTAGACGAAAGTTTAACGCTCGGAGTTGGAGGTTACGGCGGTGTCCGTATCGTCAGCGAGGCGCGTCTTTTAGGATCAGATTCTGAAGGAGAGCGCATGCAGATCCGTACGAACAACAACTACAACACCCACCTTTTCCGCTACGGTCTGCAGGCGCAAGTCGGCTACAAAGCGTGGAAAGTAACCGGTCGTTTGGACGCACGAACGCTGTTCCAACAAGACGCTTTTAATGAAGAAGTGTACATCGGCTCTGTTACCCTAGGTATCGCCTTGTAATCGCACCAACAGCACTGGCGTTACATCCGTACCCTGTTTTTACCTAAACTTTAACGCCAAACAAAAGGTCTGAAGAGCGCTGCTTTTCAGACCTTTGTGTTCCCCAACACTCCGCCCATGACACGTTTGCTCCTTCTACTATCTGCCCTATTCACTTGTGCTGGTTTTGCGCAAGAACTCAATCCACTTCGAGAGTTAACTGTGCCTTTTGCTCCTGAAACCGCCATTATGGATGGGGTACTGAGCCCCGGGGAATATGAAAACGCACTCCCTTTTGAGCTCTTTAACGAGATGGATCCTGCTCCAAACGGGACGCCACCGGTACTCAGTCGCGCCTGGGTGATGCGTACAGAGGAGGAGCTGATCATCGGCTTTGATTGCCCTTTAGTAGATAGCACGCACCTTAGAGCGAATGTGCAGCCAAGAGACGAGGCCTGGGGTGATGATTTTATCGGAGTAAATTTCGATCTGTACGGCGACATGCGAAACACGGTGTTCATCGCCTCGAATGCTTATGGCGTGCAGCTTGACCTGCGCAACAACAACCCGACGGTGGAGAGCGAGGACTTTGATATGGCGTACAATGTGACGTATCAGACGGCAACCAAAATTGGTTCAAAAGGATGGACGTTAGAAATGCGCATCCCGTTCAGCTCCTTACAGTTTGAGAACAAGGACCTTCAGCGCTGGCGCGTAGGGTTTTTCCGCGAGTATTACGTGGGGCCGCAAATCCACCGATCCGTGAGCATGAATCGGAATTTTGACAACCCGTGCTTCGACTGCCAGTTCAACGACTTCCTGCTGATCGACGGCATCCGCAGCTCAACACGACGCGACATCCTCCCCTATCTTTTGGGCGGCATTCCTCTTTCCGGGAACCAATTCGGTACGCCCTCCGGCAAAGCCGGCTTCAGCGCATTTTATGGGATCAATTCCCAGAACTCCATCGAGCTCGCTGTCAACCCAGATTTCTCAACGGTGGAAAGTGATGCCGCCCAAGTCGATGTGAACTCCGCAACCAGCCTATTTTATCCCGAGCGACGTCCCTTTTTCAACGAAGGTGCCGACCTGACCGCTACGGCAATGAATCTCTTTTACTCCCGCACCATCGCAAACCCCGCGGGCATGATGAAATACCTCGGCCAAGGAAAATCTTTACGCACCTATGCCCTGGCCGGGTACGATCTGAACTCCCCGTATCTGGTGCCCGGAGAAAACCGCGACGAGGTGGGTACCGCCGGACAAAGTTTCGCGAGCGTTGTGCGCTTCACCGCTCCGCGTAAAAACGGGGAGAACATCGGTGTCCTCAGCACGAACCGCATGTACCTCGACGGCGGTAGTGGACACCTCAATGCACTAACGGTTCGCGAAAACTTGGGCGAAAGCTGGCGTTATTCCGGTGAATATGCCTGGAGTTACACCGACGAGCCGGACACCGACTGGATCACTTCCGATGCGGCCTTTGGGAAATACACTGCCGCCACAGACGGCGAACAGTTTCACGGCTATTTATTAAATCATCAGCTCAACCGTTCTACCATGAATTGGGGAACCGATTTTTTCTGGAACCACACCTCTCAAACTTTTCG
>CATITW010000432.1 GCA_949547975.1 Cryomorphaceae bacterium
AAAACCCGGCTTCGGCCGCACTAAATACTGACAATATGGCGCAGGGAGAACGCATTATTCCCGTAAATATTGAGGAGCAAATGAAAAGCTCCTACATCGATTATTCGATGTCGGTCATTGTATCTCGTGCTCTGCCTGATGTACGTGACGGATTGAAACCCGTTCACCGTCGTGTGCTCTACGGAATGCATGACATGGGAGTGACCAGTACCAAGTCGTACAAAAAATCCGCAAGGGTTGTTGGGGACGTTTTAGGTAAGTATCACCCACACGGCGATAGCTCTGTATACGACACTATGGTGCGTATGGCACAAGAGTGGTCCCTGAGGTACATGCTCGTTGATGGACAGGGTAACTTTGGTTCTATCGATGGAGATAGTCCGGCGGCTATGCGTTACACCGAGGTGCGCATGCGTAAGATCGCTGAGGACATGCTCATTGACATCGAAAAAGATACTGTTGAATGGCAACTTAACTTTGACGACTCACTAAAAGAACCTACCGTACTTCCTACGCGTATCCCAGGTCTTCTAGTGAACGGTGCTTCCGGTATTGCTGTGGGGATGGCAACGAATATGCCTCCGCACAACCTCACTGAATCCATCAACGCCATCAACGCATACATCGACGACTCAGACATTGAGATCGATGGACTCATGCAACACGTCACAGCCCCTGACTTCCCTACAGGAGGTACGATCTACGGCTACGAGGGTGTTCGTGACGCATTCCATACCGGCCGAGGTAGAATCGTACTGCGTGGAAAGGCAACCATCGAAGAAGTTCGTGGACGCGAATGTATCATCGTAACGGAGATTCCGTATCAGGTGAACAAGGCTGAAATGATCAAGAAAACCGCTGACCTGGTTAACGATAAGAAGATCGAAGGCATTGCGGATATTCGCGATGAAAGTGATCGCAAGGGTATGCGCGTTGTGTATGTCTTGAAGCGTGATGCAGTGCCAAACGTAGTCCTAAACAAACTATACAAGTACACGCAGCTACAAAGCTCGTTCTCAGTAAATAACATTGCTCTTGTAAAGGGCCGTCCAGAGATGTTGAATCTCAAGGACATGATCAAGCACTTTGTCGATCACCGTCACGAAGTAGTTGTGCGTAGAACGGAATACGAACTCCGTCAGGCGGAGAAACGTGCGCACGTTCTTGAAGGATTGTTGATTGCTATCGATAATCTTGATGCAGTCATCAAGCTGATTCGCGGCTCGGCAACACCAGAGGAAGCGAGAAACGGTTTGATCACAGAGTTCAAACTTAGTGAGATTCAAGCCAAGGCCATTCTTGACATGCGTCTTCAGAAATTGACCGGTCTCGAAAGAGATAAAATCAAAGCTGAATACGAGGATTTGATGAAAACCATCGACTACTTGAAGAGTATTTTAGGAGACAAGGTCCTTAGAATGCAGATCATCAAGGACGAGATGCTTGAAATCAAAGAAAAATATGGTGATGAGCGCCGTACGGACATCGAGTTTGCTGGTGGCGACGTAAGTATCGAGGATATGATTCCTGATACGGAAGTGGTTATTACCATTTCACATGCCGGTTACATCAAACGCACTCCACTGAGCGAATACAAAAAGCAAAATAGAGGTGGAGTAGGTAGCAAAGGAGCAAGTACGCGAGATAAAGACTTTATCGAAAATGTATTCGTTGCGACCAATCACCAGTACATGTTGTTCTTTACGGAGCAGGGTCGTTGTTTCTGGATGCGTGTTTACGAGATTCCTGAAGGTACCCGTCAAAGCAAGGGTAGAGCGATTCAAAACTTGATCAACCTTCCACAGGATGATAAAGTCTTGGCCTTTATTAATGTACTGAACCTCAAGGACGAAGAATACATCAACAACCACTTTATTGTGATGGTGACCAAGCATGGTGTAATCAAAAAGACACCGCTTGAGGCCTACAGCCGTCCACGTGTGAATGGGATTAACGCCATTACGATTCGTGAAGGAGACACGCTGCTCGAAGCTAAATTGACCAATGGTGAACAAGACATCATGCTCGCTGTGCGCAGCGGTAAGGCGATTCGCTTCCCTGAAGATAAAGTACGCTCTATGGGCCGCAGCGCTTCTGGTGTTCGTGCCATTACGGTAGACTCAGAGAACGACGAAGTAGTGGGAATGATCGTGGTCAAAGAAGGCGACGGTTACGACGTTATGGTAGTCAGTGAAAAAGGATACGGCAAGCGTTCCTCTTTGGAAGATTACCGCATCACGAACCGTGGAGGTAAAGGGGTCAAAACCATTACTGTAACTGACAAAACGGGGGAACTCGTTTCGTTGAAAGCCGTGAATAATGAAGACGATTTGATGATCATCACCAAGAAAGGTACGATGATTCGCATGGGTGTGGATACGCTGCGTGTGATGGGACGTGCTACACAAGGTGTACGTTTGATCAACCTTCGTTCGAACGACGAGATTGCATCGATCGCTAAAGTACCTGCCTCGGATGAAGAGGAAGAGGTATTGGATGCTGATGGCAACGTGATCGTTGTTTCAGAAGGAGAGGAGGGGACTTCGAATGAGGCTCCAGATACGACTTCAGAAGATACGGATAGCACTGAATCGTAACGAAAAAATGAAATTGGCGCGGTGTTTGTTCTTTTGAGGACAATTACATTTGCACCACTTAATAAAGCAGACAAAACAATGAAAAAGTTAATTGTAGCTGTATTTGCACTTTCAGCCCTTGCTGTAACTGCCCAAGAAGCTCCAAAAGTAACCAGTGCGATTATCGCATTAAGAGGAAATGAGCTCGTAGAAGCGAAAGGTTTTATCGACGAGGCTTCATCGATCATCGATGGTAAGAATCAAAGCGAGATCAAAGAGAAGATCTTGTCGAAATTCCACTACAACAAGGCACTCATCTACGCTAAAATCGCGGGTTCGCCAGATGCAGCAGTAAAAGCGCTCGCTGAGAATGCGAACGATGTTGCGGCTTCTAGCTTGCTGGATTTGATCAAATTTGAAAGCACGTTGAAAAAACCACGTTACACCGAAGATGCGAAACGTGAGGTTCCAACAATCGCTTACAACTACCTAGTGTCTGCAGGTGCAGCCTATGAAGCAGCTGATTACACAGCCGCTTACAATGGCTACATGAGCGCGTTCGAACTAAAGAGCAATGAACTTCTAGGTGACTTCGCTCAGTTAGATACGGGCTTGTTGTTCAACGCGGGTATCATTGCAGGTATGGCAGGCGACGACGAGTCTGGTGTTGCTGCATTCCGTAAGTGTTTAGATTTGGGCTACAAGGGCATTACCTACACCGCTACGTATGTTGCGACAGGAGCTCCAAAGCAGTACCAAAACAAGGCGCAAATGGAGCGTGAGATTGAGCTAGGATTGGCTTCAGATCCAGTAGTTGGTGAAGATGTGCGTCCAAGTTTATACATCAGTCTAATCAACGCTTACAAGAAGCTTGAGAACTCAGAAATGTACGATGCTACGCTCACTGAAGCGCGTTCAATGTACCCAGAGAATAAGGACTTGCTAGATATCCAGTTGCAGGCGTTCTTAGATAAAAAGGATTACGATGGTGCTTTAGCAAACCTTGACGAGGCAATCGCTAAAAACCCGGAGAAAGGAATTTACCGTTTCGTTAAAGGAAATATCCTTCAAACGGAACTAAAAGACTTAGACAAAGCACTTGAAGAATACAAGGCAGCGTTAGCGATCGATCCAAGCATGAGTGACGCAATGTACATGTGTGGTCTAGTGTACATCGATCGTGCAAATAAAATCTCTGAAGAGATGAACGGTCTAGGCTTGAACGAAACGCGTAAATATGACGCACTCAAGAAGAAGCAAAAAGATGTATTCTTGGAAAGCCAAGGGTACTTTGAAGGTGCTTACGAAATGAAGCCTGATGATATGGATATCGTTCGTGCGCTAATGGAAGTGTACCGTAAGACTGGCGATTACCAGAAGTCTATGGACATGAAGAAAGTTCTAGAAGCAGCTGGTGAGTAATCATCGATTGCTTTAATAACTACAAAGAGCCCTGAATCTTACGACTCAGGGCTTTTTTATTGTTCATGATCTCTTAGGCTATAATATACATTATGTTAAATAGTTATTTCACAACACAGATAAAACTACCCTATGATGAAGCTGTGCTATTTTTTCCGCGTTTCATCGATCGTCTCGATTTACTGTAATTGTCTTTAGACCGCGCCATGGTATCCTCATACCTTGGATCTGGAATCATATCTACCTTGTACACTGCGGATGCTTCAATGCTAAAAAAGCCAAACTCCTCGGCAACCCGACCTTGAATCTTATACAGGCCTTTGCCGCGAAATGGAAATTGTGCAGCGACGTTTGGGAAATGTACGCTGTCTAAGAAGTCGCCGTGTTGATCGATGAATGTCGCAAAATTCATTCGCTCTCCTTTTGCCGTCTTTGTTTCTTTCACGGTAACTAAATAGCCGTAAGCCACTACAAAATGCCCCAGTTTTGAAGATAATTCCTTCGCTGCAGTGCCTAGTTCTAGCGGCTCATCCGCTAAATCAAATGGATCGCAAAGGGGAAATCCCAGTAGTTCAATTTGATCAAACGCTGCCTCAAGATTCGTTTGTTCCAACAACGGTACCTTGTAATCGTGAGCTTGAACAGTGCCTTTGAATAAGCTTGGCGGTGTAGCAATCACTTGTTTCGTGTTACGTCCTTTGAGCATATGATGGGCTTCCCAGAGCAATGTTTGCTTGTCTATTCCCGTGAAACGCAATGCACCTATGCGGATAAGTAATGAAATCTGTTCGATACCTATGGGGACACGATCGATGAAATCGGCCAAATCTTCAAAGGGACCTCCCTCCTGTCTGATCTTACCGATCGAAACGCCTATGTGTTCATCCACACCGTGTACGAGAACAAACCCTAGGTAGATGCTCTTTCCTTGGATTACTGTAGGGAAATCGCCGTGCTGAACGCAAGGTGACTCTATGATTCCACCATTCTTGCGCGCTTCATGAACGTAGAATTCGGTACGGTAAAAGCCGCCAAAATTATTGATCACGGCCACCATGTATTCGAGCGGATAATGTGCCTTTAAATACAAACTCTGGTAACTTTCCACAGCGTACGAAGCACTGTGCCCCTTCGCGAAGGCATACCCTGCGAAGCTTTCTATCTGCCTCCAAATCTCTGTGGCCAATTCTGTGCTGTAGCCACGCTCCCGACAATTTTCGAAGTACCGCTCTTTTACCCTTTTAAACTCTTCCCTTGATCGAAATTTACCCGACATACCGCGCCGTAAAACGTCTGCTTCCCCTAAACTCAAACCGGCAAAATAGTGTGCTACTTTAATGACATCTTCTTGGTAGACCATCACTCCAAAGGTTTCTGGCATGATCTCCAGCATCACCGGATGGGCATTCTTACGTTTTGAAGGATCTGTGAAACGTAGAATATACTCGCGCATCATTCCGCTATTGCTAACACCGGGACGAATGATCGAGCTTGCAGCAACTAATCCTAAATAGCTGTCTACTTTGAGTTTAGTGAGCAGCATCCGCATCGCTGGGGATTCCACATAAAAGCACCCCATCGCCAATCCATTGCGCAAGAGCTCCTTGACGCCTTCATCTTGCTTAAAGAGCTGTAGGTTTCGAATATCAATAGGTTGGTTTTCAGGATGGTTCTTCCGTACGATCGCTAGTGCATCTTGGATTTTACTTAAGCCGCGCTGACTAAGAATGTCAAACTTATGCAAACCGATGTCCTCCGCTACGACCATATCAAACTGTGTCGTTGGGAAGCCTTTTGGCGGCATGAAGGTGGCGCTTCGGTAATGAATACTTTGATCGGCGATGAGAATCCCTCCTGCATGAATGCTCAAATGACTAGGAAACCCTTGAATATAGGTACTGTAGCGAAGTACCAGGTGCGATAAATGGTCCAATTCATTGCTGTTGAACTTCCCTGAACTGAGCTTATCGATCTCGTGTTTCGGCAGACCGAACACCTTTCCTAGCTCGCGTATCACAGCGCGGTACTGAAAAGTATTATAGGTTGCCAGCAGTGCCGTATGAGGGAAGCGTTTGAAGATGTACTTTGTCACATCGTCGCGATCGCGCCAGGAGAAATCCAAATCAAAATCGGGTGGTGACGTTCGATACAGGTTGATAAAACGCTCGAAATACAGATCCAGCTCTATGGGATCTACATCTGTGATTTTCAACAGATAGGCCACAATACTATTCGCACCGCTCCCCCTACCCACGTAGAAGTAACCGCGTTTTTGAGCGTAGTTTACAATGTCCCAATTGATCAAGAAATACGAGACAAAGTTCTTCTTCTCGATCAGTTCTAGCTCTTTCTCTATACGCTCCTTTACCTTGTGATTCAGCTCAGGATAACGGTATCTAATCCCGTCGTAGGCTAGTTTGCGCAGCAGCTTCATGTCCTTCGCCTTAGATCCCGTGTAGGTCTGCAGGTTCAGCGCCGGATCTTCTGGCAGTACGACCTGGCAACTTTCCAACACCTGGGTGGCATTACGAAGCAAATACGGATGCGCTTTATAGGTATCTAGCAACTGCTCATGATGCATGTAGCACTGATCTTGTGGCGCTTGCTGGTTTTGCTCAAGCTTACTTAAGAGCGTATTCTCATCGATGGCCCGTAGTAGCCTGTGCGCATTAAAATCGCGTTTACCTCGGAATGTCGCAGTGGGCATCGCGACCAGCTTGTGTTTAAACTCATCCCAACCTGAAATGTGTAACGACTGTAGAGGTTTGGGGGGTACACCGATCAGTTCTTGGTTTTTCAATGTCGCTAGAGGCAAGTTTGCAGACATCGGATAGATGACCCAAACGTCTTTGAGTTGCTCGATAGGTGCACGCTGCGAAAAGCGCACCTTGCGCTCTAAATGCCATGACAAATGATCGTTGATTTGGCAAACACCGTCCCAATTTTTAGCGAGCAACACATAGCACTGGTCGATCCCATTGCGGAAATCTACCCCAACCACTGGACGCTTGGCTGCGTCCCCCTTCAGCAAATGCAGTACAGTCATACTGGCAGAGGTGCTGTTGATGTCGGTAAGTGCCATCTGCTTCCACGGCTGTGATTTAAAAAAATCTACCCAATCTTTTGGGGACAAGGTGCCATAGCGCAAACTGTAATAACTGTGCGTGTTGAGTAACATATCGGTAGGTCGGTTCGAGGCGCTGTGGTTAAAAACCTAGATCTAATTTTCGCTGACGCGCGGTGGTCATGCCCATTCCTTGCAGCCCGAGATGGTTGTAAATCTCGTAGTCGTATTCCGCAACAAGCCGCTGACCTATGGGCTTTAGCAGCTCGGGGCCATTGCTTCGTGGATTCTTGATGGCGGCAGATATGGGGTAAGCGTTCAGTTCCTCAGCAGGATACGGAGTGAGTACATCTGTGACTTCTGCCAGCGGTGTGCTCCCATCTAGCCACATGCTCTCATCTTCTTCGTGTAAAATCACCGGTGATCGGTGGTGGTCTATGGCAGCTGTAATCTTGTTACTTACAGTGGTGATGACGGCAAACGTATCGAGTATTTCACCGGTATCGGGGTTGACCCAGCTGTCGTAGATGCCCGCAAAGGCAAAGGGGCTGCCGTCTCGTTTGTACATCACGTAAGGCTTAGAGAGACGTTCTTTTTGCGGTCCCTCGATGAAGGCATCGGCCAGTACTAAGCAGCGTTTTGAGCGTATACTTTGACGGAAAGCAGGCTTAGTGGTGATTCCTTTGGCTCCCCTATAATGCATCGCATTGTCCTTATTGTAGTCGCCTTCTGAACGCGCATTGAAAAGATGGAAAGGCTTTTTTGCCCAATACGGGGTAAAGCCAAACTTGTAATGCTTGATCCGATCCGGGTGCTCTTGAGTGATCACCGGTGCTAGGCTACCTATTCCTATGTTTGTATTAGGTGCATATAGCTCAGGACGCTCTACGAGTGCACTGAAGCGCTTCTCCACGGCCTTTATTTTACTGACATTTACATACCTGCCACACATACTGCTTTGCTCCTTGATTAAAAATGGGTTCTGTTTAACTGTGTCTGTTTGCTAATAACGGCGGTGGTTCTCCGTTAAATGGGTTGGAGCGGCCTATGGTTTTGGCGCCAAGGGATACGGCACGTACAACAGAGCGGTCACCAAAGCGCTGTCGGATGTGGTCCATAGCACCATAAAGTCTAGTGAGTTCCTCGCTTTCTTCAAACATGTTCATTTGATAACCGCCTCCTACAAGATGAGAAAAGCGGACACCTACTAAGCGTACGAGTAAACGACGCTCGAAGAGTCGCTTAAAGAGCTCCTTGACCTTGGGAATCAGGACATGATCCGCTGCAGTATATGGAATGCGCGCTTGAAGTGTATGTGTGTTAAAGTCTGAATATCTGATTTTTACGGTGATGCACGAGGTGAGTTTATCGCCGCGTCGCAACTGATATGCCAGGTTTTCAGTCATGGCCACGATGATCCCCTCAAGCTTCACTACGTCTATTGTATCCTTCGCGAAGGTGCGCTCCGTTGAGATGCTCTTTCGTTCTTGATACGGCAAGACCGGACTCTGGTCGACTCCTTGTGCTTTATGCCATATTGCACTTCCCTGCTTGCCCATCACACTTTGCATCATCTCGAGCGGCATCTCTTGCAGGGTTTGAATGCGACGTACGCCGAGGTTCCGAAGAGTTTGGTAGGTCTTCTCGCCCACCATTGGGATTTTACGTACTGACAGTGGCGCTAAAAAGGGACGCTCTAATCCCTTCTG
>CATITW010000433.1 GCA_949547975.1 Cryomorphaceae bacterium
CCAAACAAAGGCTGCTAAAAATGCCGCTGCGATCAGCAGGGAAAAGAAGAGTAAAAGAAAGATGATGTTCATAGCGGTTGGATTACCCTTCAAAGGTCTCCTTCGCCAAAATGAATCTCTATGACAATGCTCAGCTTGAAAGCTGACTTTTATCAGTCTTTAGATGTAAAACCCCATGCGAACAGCACCACAAAAAGTACTACTGAAACAGAGCTCAACGGCATTAGAACAGCTGCTATGACTGGACTAAGATGGCCAAGCAACGCGAGAACTACTCCGGTTAAGTTGTATACCAGGGAGAGGATGTAGGCTGCTTTGACTGTAGCGACCATTCGTTTTGAATAGCGCAAAACGTGTGTGAACTGGTGCAACTGATCTGCAAAAAGAATCCCGTCACTTTTCGGAAAATATCCCAATTTCCCTTCGACTACTGCTAAGCCGATCGCAGCCGATTTCATCGCATCGATGTCGTTGAGACCATCTCCGATGAACAAGCAATTTTCCAAAGGCGTAATGAGCTGCGCTTTTTGCCCGGGAGAACGTTCAAAATGTATCCGATCCGCAAAGGAAGCATGCCATTCTTGCGGCAATTCTCGAGGCGCATCCCCTGAAATTAAGTGATGCGTAATGCCCAAGTCTTCTAATTCCCGAAATACAAGAGTCAATTCCGTTCTGTACGCTGCCGATGGGCGGTACAGTGCCACCAGTGTCCCATCACATACCGCGTAGGTCGGCCCTGCGGGCCTCCCACAACCTCCTCCTGAACCTACGAACCAGGTGCGGCCATGAATATCTCTGGCGTGTATCCCTTCGCCATTCACCTCGCGCCACTGGGTGATGGTTTCCGGAAGTATTTCCGCGTCCAATGCGCAGCGAATCCCAGCAGCGATCGGGTGAGCGCTTCGAGCCACGATGCTCGCCAGCTCACCGCTCCATTCACGTCGATGCAACTCTAGATCACCGGCTATATTCTGCCATGTGAGCGTACCCGTTTTATCCCATGCAATGTGCTTTGTTTTGGCCAATTCCTCTACGCCACGCCCACTTTTCAAAAAGACTCCATACTTGCTTATAACACCAGCAGCGGTGCCATAGGCAAAAGGAGCCGCGAGTGATAGCGCACATGGACAGGCGATGATGAGCACTGACACTGAGATTTCTATGGCGCGAGTAGGGTCTATATCCCACCACACTAGACCTCCGACGATGGCCAATGCAATCACGGTTAGGGTGAACCAAGCCGTCATTTTAGCGCTCACCCATCCTGTATCCGGTGCATTGTCTTTCCACAACTGCTCAACGGAAGTGCTCTGTGCCTTTTTAGCGACCGTAGCTCGCAGTCCTTCGCTCAGAATTTTACCGCCTAGCAGCAAGGTATTTCCTGCCTTCACTGAGACGGGTTGTGACTCCCCTGTGATGAAACTGTAGTCAATTTCAACGTCCGATAACGCATGAACTTCTGCAGGTACTATCCCGCCTTTGGCCAATTCTATCGTGTCCCCTTCTTGCAAATCGCCAAGACGAACGAATTGGCCACGGTTTACGCAGAACACACTTAACGGCAAGAAATCATTAACCGTACGTTCAAAACTGAAAGCCGCATAGGTCCGACGTTGTAAAAATTTACCCAGTAACAGAAAGAAAATCAGTCCTGAAAGCGAATCAAAATAACCGCCACTAGTGCCTTGAACAAGCAACACGGAGCTCCACCCCCAAAGCGCCGTCATTCCGATAGCAATAGGAATGTCTAACGACCAGGTTCGTCCTCGAATCGCTTTCCAGGCACTTTCCAAATAAAATCTACCTGCGATGATCAAGCTTACTGTTGCGAAAAATGCGGTGCTGTAGCGGAACAAAATCAATAATTCCGAATGTCCCTGAGCATCCAACCCAAAGTATTCTGGAAAGGCACTCATCATTGCATTTCCCATGGCGAAACCTGCGATTCCTAGTTTCATCACTTCGGAGCTGTGTTGCCGCTTCGCCGTGATCAGTGAAGGTGGATAGCCGACAAAATCTAACCAGGCTGCTACCACTGAAATGGAAACCAGTTCTGGATTGAAATGTACCGTCGCACGCTTAGCGCTGAAACTAACACGCACATCTGTTACCCCCTCCAGCCACTCGGGCATGCGTTCTAGTAAAATAAGACAAGAGGTACAATGAATGGCTGGAAGACTAACTTCCCACAAAGCTGCCGTAGAGCTATACCTTTGGAAGCCTTCAGCTGCTGTCGCCACGACTAAATGTTCATATTTTGAAAGTAATTCTGGAGCGGGGCCATAGCCGGAATCTCCTGAGAGCATGTCATGAGCGGTTGCGCAACCAGCGCAGCAAAACAGGCGTTCCCTGCGATTCACGACCGCCGAACCATCGATGGGTTGTTCACAGAATGCACAAGAGGAATCGTAGTGTTGGGCGTTTGAATCCATAGACCCTACAAAAGTCACACGTGGTGCATTGTGCTCAATTGATATTTGTCATATCTTCGAATTAATAACCTATGACCAGCCATTATGCACGCCTCAAATAAGCACGATTGCGCCACTTGCCAGCACATTTCAAAGAGTCATTTTAATGCTCTCGACGCAGATGGCCTCTCAGAAATTAACGGACAGAAAGTATGCATGTCCTTCAAAAAAGGGCAAACCATCTATCATGAAGGCATGCGTGTTAACGGCATTTATTGTCTAAATGGCGGGATTGGTAAGCTGAGTAAATTGGGGCCAAAAGGGAAAGATCAAATCATCCAATTCGTTCAACCCGGTGATATGGTCGGATATCGCGCTATGATTTCAAACGACCCTATGATCGGCTCTTTAATCGCTCATACAGAGGTGAATGCATGTTTTATCCCAAAAGAAGTTTTCCTAAACCAAGTAAAAAACAGCCCCTCTTTTTCCTTTCAACTGTTGCAATCTAGTTGCCATGAGCTGGGCGAATGGGGCAAGGTCATTTCAAACATGACGCAAAAATCCGTTAAGGAGCGGCTCGCTGAAATGCTCCTGTTGCTCGAAACAACTTTTGGAACGAATGCTGCCGAACAAATCGACATTCAACTCTCACGAGAAGAACTGGCCAATATGGTCGGTACGGCTACGGAAAGTTTGATCCGAATGCTCGCTGAATTCAAAAAGAAAGGCATCCTCAGCACCTCTGGTAAACACATTGAAATCCTGGACAAACAAGCCCTCAAAGCGGAAGCGGACCTGATGTATTAACAGGTGACTTAAATCAATTTTTCATGCGGTTTGAGTAGTACCTTTGCCAAAATTATTTTTGGTCAACCATGAGATATTTTCGTGCCCACCTAACCGCCATCTTCCTACTATTTTTTGCCGCCGTAGCTTTTGCTCAGAATCAAGGAACACTTGAGG
>CATITW010000434.1 GCA_949547975.1 Cryomorphaceae bacterium
AAGTTAAACCAGAAGGTTATGGGAGCTGAAGAGAAAAAAGGGAAATTTGGAATTGTAGTAGCGGTCTTGGCGATCGGAGTCATTGCATTAGGCGTATTGCTCTATTTACGCAGTGAAGCGAACCATGAATTGGAAATGGAAAAGCAGTCTTTGACGATCGAATTGTCGGGGATGAAAGAGGATCTCTTGTTGCAAGTCGGTGAGAACGATAGCCTCAATGCCTACATTCAATATGAAACGACACGTTTGAGCAGTGTGATTGATAGCATCAACGCCGTCAATGTTCAAAACAAAAAGTCATTAACAAATTACCGCTACCGCCTTAGCTCGATGAAGAAGCAGAATGCGGAATTGGTCGCGCGTTTGGACAGTTCTAACGAGGCATACACGATGTTGAAGCTACGTGAACAAGCCGTTGCAGACAGCTTGAATGCTGCGATGGATGCGAATGCCAACCTCTCAGGGCAAAACAATGCGCTGAGTGCTACGGTAGAAAAAGGGGAGCGTTTGGTGATCGCAACGGCCACGACTCAAGCGGTTCGCGTAACGGCTTCAGGAAAAGAACGCAAAACGCGCCGTGCAAAGCGTACGAACCGCATCAACGCTTGTTTGACGCTTGCGAAGAATAGAATTGCTCCTGCAGGTACCCGTACATTGTATGTGAAAATCATCGACCCGAACGGTAAGCCAGTAGACGCTCCTGAAGCGAATATGGCCGTTGTCGGTGGAGAGCGCAGTGGATATAATGGCGAGGCTCAGGTAGATTTCCAAGGGGAGGCAGTTGAGGTGTGCGTTGCTGCAAATAGAGCAGTGGATGCGCCGGTTGAATTGGCCGCTGGTATTTACACGATCGCAGTGTATACGGATGCGTATCTTGTCGGTACTGCCGCATTAGAATTAAAATAAACCATGAAAAAGCTACTCATTATTGCCCTAGCGGGTTTTCTAGGAACTTCTTGTGTGAGCACAAAAGTGCACAAGACGTTGCAGGAGAAATACGATCTGCTCGCGAATGAAAGCGACCAGCTCCGTCAGAAGAACGAAGCACGGATTGCTGAAAATTCAGAGTTGCAGCGCACCCTCTCTGAGGCGCGTCAAGAAGTATCTGTCTTGACACAGGACACCACTGTGAAGTTTGATCAGATGCGCGCGTTGCAAACGAAATACGACCGCTTGTCGAAGCAGTACGACTATTTGCTGGACAACAACAACTCGCTGATCGCGGCGAGCGCTAGAGAAAATAAGACCTTGATGGATCAGCTCTCGACCATGCAGAGCAGGTTGCAAGCGAAAGAAGACAGCTTGAACACGGAGCGTAGAATGCTCGAACGAGGGCAGCGCCGTGTGGATGAGCTCGAAGGCATCATTCGCCGTAAAGACAGCACCGTAGCGTTTGTACGCCAGAAAGTAGCCGATGCATTGCTTGGTTTTAACGGCAAAGGACTGACGGTGAACATGCGCGATGGAAAGGTGTATGTGAGCTTAGAGAACAGTTTGCTTTTTGCGCCGGGTTCGTGGAATGTGGCAGCAAACGGGCAGGTGGCCTTGGAGAACTTGGCGAAGGTATTGGCGGATAATGAGGACATCAGTGTGCTTGTTGAAGGACATACGGATAATGATCCCTACCGTGGTCAAGGTCAGGTTAAAGACAACTGGGATCTGAGTGTATTGCGCGCGACGAACGTGGTCAAGATTTTAACTGGGAGTTCGGGATTGTCGCCAGAGCGTATTACTGCTGCAGGTCGCGGAGAGTTTGTGCCGTTGGTTGCGAACGACTCACCGGAGAATAAGGCCGTGAACCGTCGTACGGAGATCATTTTGACACCGGACTTGACAGAATTGGCCAACCTACTGGAAGGCGAAAAATAAAGAAGCGTTAGAATTGAGCTTGAACGAGCTCTTCAATTCTTTTAAGGCCCACTATGGCGATGTCGTAGTGGGCTTTTTCTATGGCATGATGACCACTTACATAGATGCGTTTAAATCCGAGCTTCTCTGCTTCACGAATGCGCTGCTCGACCTTGGTCACAGGACGAATTTCCCCTGTAAGTCCTACTTCAGCTGCGAAGCATACTTTGCCATGGATCGGTTCGTCTGCATTTGAGCTTAAGATGGCCGCAATCACCGCTAAATCTAAAGCCGGATCGTCTACGCGTAAGCCACCTGTGATGTTCAAGAAGACGTCTTTCTGTCCCAGTCTGAAGCCACAACGCTTTTCTAAAACGGCTAAAAGCATATTCAGGCGGCGTGTGTCAAAACCAGTCGTCGAACGCTGAGGTGTTCCATACACTGCCGTAGAACACAATGCCTGCAGTTCAAGGAGCATCGGACGGACGCCTTCGAGCATCACTGCCACTGCGTTACCGCTTAACCCTTCGTGCTGTTTGGTAAGAAGTAAATCGCTCGGGTTTGCGACACCCTTCAAGCCTTGCTGCTCCATGGTATAGATACCGATCTCGTGGGTGGAACCGAACCTGTTTTTATGTGCTCTTAGTATGCGGTACAAAAGATTAGGATCGCCTTCGAACTGCAGAACGACATCCACCATGTGCTCGAGGATTTTAGGTCCTGCAATGCTGCCTTCTTTGTTGATATGTCCAATCAAAAGGACGGGTACCCCAGTTTCCTTGGCGTAACGGATGAAGCTTGCCGCGCTCTCACGAATCTGAGCAACAGAGCCGGGGGTACTTTCCACGTGCGGTACGTGGAGGGTTTGAATAGAATCTACAATGACCAGATTCGGCTTCATCTGCTTGAGGTGGTTGAAGACCACTTCGGTTTTGGTCTCACTCAGCAAGAAAAGTTCGCTTTGTGCTGGACCGATACGTTCGCCGCGTAGTTTGATCTGCGACGGACTTTCCTCTCCAGAAATGTAGGCTACCGTTCCGCTGAATTCTAGGGCCATCTGCAAGAGGAGGGTGCTCTTTCCGATCCCTGGTTCTCCGCCTAAAAGCACCACAGATCCAGGAACGATTCCGCCACCTAGAACGCGAGAAAACTCTTCGTCTCGGATGGGGTAGCGTTGTATGGTTTGCTGCACGACTTCTTGGATGCGAACGGGCTTAGATGCTCCAGCTTCGCCGCTCCAGGCACGCGGATCAGGTTTGGTTTTCGTTTGTACTTCTTCTGCTAGCGTATTCCACTCCTTACATCCTTGACACTGGCCCATCCACTTCGAATGTTCCGTCCCACATGAGGTACAGGTGAAGATGTTTTTACTTTTCGCCATGGCCGTTATTTGTTTCGAGCAACGTATAAATAGATCATTCCGATGGCACCTGTAACGATGAACATTAAGCTCTGTCCGCTATGAATGATCGTTGCGAATGCCGTGCCCAATTCCGGCGTGTAGCCCAACACCGTCAGCGCTTTGGATACTAAATAGTGATACGCGCCAATTCCTCCCGGAACCGGAATCACAAACCCGAGCGCTGCGGCTACACTAATGTAAAATGCCGCACCCACGCCTAAATCACTAAGTCCATCTACGATCTGGAATCCAACCACGATAGTGCCGACGTAACACGTCCAGATGCCTAAGCTGTACAGCCAAAACAGCCATTTGTGTTTCACCTTGCGTACACTCTTGAGACCTTCAACCAAGCCTTCGACCAGTGCTAATATTTTCTGAACGAACGCCCACTGTTTCCAGATTTTTCGTGTGGCATAGACCAGCGCTATTCCCGCCAATGCCAAAGCGCCATAGGTCAAGAAAAAGGCGGTGTCAAAGTTGGGCAAAGCGGCCCCACTTTGGGTTAAAAATGCAGCTAGGTCATCTGCCTGAAGGACAATAGTTACGGCCACCACCACGCCGAACATCAGCGTATCGATGAGTCGTTCTAAGACTACGGTTCCGAACAATTTATCGAAAGGAACATCGTCGGTTTTATTCAATGCCGTACACCGCGCCACTTCACCGACGCGCGGGGTGACCAGATTAACGAGGTAAGAAAATGAAACTGCGGCAATCGCGCGAGGAAGCGCAACTTCATAGCCGAGTGATTTTAACAATTGGATCCAGCGGGCGCTTCGAAGAATGATGGCAAAAAAGCCAATCCCCAATGCCAAAGCCAAACCTCCTCCATCTACACTTTGAATGTTGCTCCAAAGTTCAGTAGGGTTGACGTTTTTGAAGGTGAAATAGAGCAAGAGTGTTCCGATACCCAAAAAGAGCACATACTGCAGCGCTTTTTTGGTTCCCGTTTTCACTATTTCAGCAAGTTTGTTTCTTCGTTCGGGAAGACGATTTTTGGCTGAAGCTGAGCCGCTTCTTCCGGCGTCACTTGCGCGTAGGCAATAATGATGATGACATCCCCTCGTTGCACACGGCGGGCAGCAGGTCCGTTAAGGATCACTTCTCCTTTGCCGGGTGTTCCGGAAATGGTGTAGGTGTCAAAACGCTCACCATTGTTGATGTTTACAATATATACGCGCTCTCCCGGAACAATACCGGAGGCGGCCATAAGCTCATCGTCTAGGGTGATAGAACCCACATAATCCAAGTCAGCTCCAGTGACTTTGACGCGATGAATTTTACTTTTTACAACCTCTATTTGCATGTCGCAAAAGTAGCTTAAAAAAGAGGATAGTTGTCTATTAATCGGACTTTTCCGCATTGAACCGCCACAAATATTCGGGCCTGTTGTGAGCGGTCGACAAGATCAAGCGGCGTTAGCGTATGTGCATCGGCCACCACCAAATATTCCGTGTGCAAACTAGGCACTCTATCGAGCTGTTCACGCAGGGATTTCAGCGCCGATTCCAGCGGTTGCTGTGCCCAATTCCCCTTTGCAATCCACTCCCCGATAAGCACATTGATCCGGCCGGCATCCTTACGCTGTGCGGCATCGAGCCGTAAATTTCGGCTGCTTTTGGCCAAGCCGTCTTCCTCGCGCACGGTGGCAACAGGTTTGATCTGAACGGGCCATGATTCCTGTGCCACGACAAAGCGTATGATGGCCAGCTGCTGGTAGTCTTTCTCTCCAAAAAAGGCAACATCAGGTGTGATCATCTCAAAGAACCGAGTCACTACAGTGGCCATACCCTCGAAATGTCCGGGGCGTCCAGCGCCTTCCATGAATTGGCCCAAAGTGCCAAAATCAAACGATCGAGAAACCGGTCCGTTGGGGTAGATATCCGTCTCAGTCGGCAGGTAGACCACATCCACTTTGAGACCGCGCAAAGCGTCCAAATCTGCGGTTAAAGTAGAAGGATAATTCTCCAAATCCTCCGCATTATTAAACTGCGTAGGGTTCACATAAATACTGACCAAAGTACGGTCACATTCTGCCTGTGAAGTTTCCACTAATGCGAAGTGACCGGAGTGCAGCGCTCCCATAGTAGGCACAAAACCAAGGCGCTGCTGTTTGTTCTCCTGCTTCCACAGGTCCAATTCTGAAATGGATCTTAAAACCTTCATAAAATTTCTCAAAGGGCTTCAAAACTAGGCTATTCTTTGATAGCAAGGGTATAAAATCGTATCTTTGCAACTTATTAAACACACACTATTCCTCTATGGAAAGCAAGAGAGTTTTATTCATCTCACAGGAAATCCATCCGTACTTACCTGAAAACACCATTTCTAGTTCAACGTTAGCCTTGGCTAAAAAAACGAACGACAGTGGCCATCAGGTACGTGTTTTTATGCCGCGTTTCGGCGTTATTAACGAGCGTAGACACCAGCTTCATGAGGTGATCCGTCTTAGCGGAATGAACGTTGTGATTAATGATATGGACATGCCGCTTATCATCAAGGTTGCTTCCGTTCCAGGTGCACGCATGCAGGTATATTTCATCGATAATGAGGAATACTTCAAGCGTAAATTTACCTATACGGATGCGGATGGTGCTTTGTTCGAGGATAACGACGAGCGTACATTATTCTTCTCAAAAGGTGCGATCGATACCGTAGAAAAATTGGGTTGGAAACCTGACGTGATTCACGTTCACGGTTGGATGTCTGCTTTGGTACCGATGTATTTGAAGTTGTTCCAGAATGAAAATCCTATTTTCAAGGATGCGAAAATTGTATTCTCAGCGTACGATAACGGTTTTGAAGGACCATTGGGTCCAAAATTGAAGGCCGGTCTAGAGTTTGATGAAGTAGACGAAGCGCATACTGCAGGGTTGGAAGCGCCGACTTGTGAGGACCTTCAAAAATTGGCAGCAAAATATTCAGATATCGTCATTTTAGGTGAGGAGAATACCGAGCACGTTGCACAGTATTGCGAGGAGAACAATATTCCTGTGGTGGATGGCAAGAACTTTGCAGAAACGCCTGAAGAAGCCATCAAGATTTATGAATCACTTCTTGCAACTACCGACGTTGAATAAACTAAGTCATTACCTCGCCGCTGCCGTTTTTGTACTTGCCGCATTTTCTTCTTGTGAGAAAAGCAATGGTACTATCGGTGCTGGGAAATTCACAAACGATCGTCCTGAATTGGGCGAGAAACTTACGTTCCCTGTGGTCAGCTATACCATTCCTTGGGACAGTGTTTCGACCAAGAGTCCGGCAAAGGTCGTTTTAGGAAATCTAGAAGACCCGATCTTCGGTCGCACGCAGAGTGCCTTCGCAACACGATTTTTATTGTCGAAAACCAGCCCTGACTTCGGTGAAGGTACCGTTTGTGACTCCGTGAAGTTGCGTTTGGCCTACAGCGGTTACTATGGAATCCCAGGAGATGAGATACACGTTCAGGTCAAGGCACTTACCGAAGCGCTGGTCGATACTGCGAATTATTACTCCAACCACCAGACACCACTAGGTGCTGTCGTTGCTGACACGGTAGTCGCTTTAGACCCTTTTGCACGCCTGTTTAACGGTGTAGATTCTTTGGTTGGATACCTGTCGTTCGATATGGACCCTTCTTATTTCCAGTCGATTTTGTTTGACCCATCGATGGCTGGTGCAGATTTCTTGGCCGACAATGAGAGTTTCGTGGAAGAAGTTCCCGGGTTGCATTTTAGCGACATCGGTTCAGGTTCAGAAATAGCGGGTTACTTTAACTTGAGCAATCCAGGTTCGATGATCGAATTGTACTACCACACTGGGGAAGAAGATACCGTGCCGAAAGTATTCAACCTGACGTTTGGACAAAACTTTGGCGATCCTGTAGGAAGCTACAACAGCTACAACCACGACCACACTTCATCGCAGTTCGACCTGGATATGATGGATACCGTGAATGGTGAGGTACTGACCTATGTTCAGGGTGGAAGCGGTGCAAGAACGGTTTTGTTTTTTCCAGGCTTAGATACACTTATCGGTAAAGACTACAGCATCAACCGTGCGACACTCACCGCAGATGTATTGCAGGGCACTGTAGGTCCGTATACGTTACCGAGCAGTCTTTTGCTTTTGCAAGATCTCGACACTACCCAGCAACTGGTTCGTGATTATTCATCTTCGGTAAATGCCACCGGTGGAACAGTAGTGCGCGCAGACATTCGCGAATACAAATACCGTTTTAACGTTACACGTACCGTGCATGACTTTGTGAACGAACGTGGTGAAGTGCTTCCGCTTATGCTGATCCCTTCATCATCGAGCGGGAATTTACACCGTGCAGTACTAGGCGGCGGTATGCACCCAAGCATTCCTATGGAATTTAATGTCTACTACACGAAATCTGAGTAAGCATCGTCTTACCTTAGGATAGAGAAACAACCAAACCAAACCAACCAAACTTAACACCTTATCTTATGTGTGGAATTGTAGGATACATCGGCGACCGTAAAGCGTTTCCGATCCTTGTTAATGGACTCAAGCGCCTTGAATACCGCGGGTATGACAGCTCAGGCGTTGCACTCGCTCAAAATGGAACGATCGCCCTGTATAAAAAGCAAGGGATGGTAAAAGAGATGGAGGCGCACGCCGCGTCGCATGACGTCTCTGGATCGACCGGGATTGCACACACCCGCTGGGCAACCCACGGTCAGCCTTCAGACCATAACGCACATCCGCACATCTCGAACAACGGGAACCTAGTCCTCGTGCACAACGGGATTATCGAAAACTATCAAGCACTGAAAGAGCTGCTTATCGAGAAAGGATATGCTTTTCACAGTGAGACCGATACCGAAGTACTTGTAAACTTCATTCAGTACATACAGACCGAAGAGAACTGCACATTGAGAAAAGCCGTTCGCCTAGCGTTGACTCAGGTGATCGGTGCGTACGCCATTTGTATTTACGACAAAGACGCTCCTGAAGAAATCGTTGTTGCAAAGCTTGGTTCACCACTAGTGATCGGCTTAGGAAAGGATGAGAAGTTCAT
>CATITW010000435.1 GCA_949547975.1 Cryomorphaceae bacterium
ATTGCCCAGATCCGCTGGGTGCGCCTAACTGAGTGTCAGCGCTTCCGTACAAATTTTAGCCTACATGGAAGATGGACACCCCTTAATTGAGGCGCAAAGGTACAAAGAATATATTTGATAATGAACTACTTAGTTCCTCGAGCGCGAATGACCCAAGCTTCTCCGTTGTGGTAGAGTCCTTCGTTGAGCGTAATTTTCTCTTCCCAAACTTCGAGCTGGCCGAAATCGGAGAATAATTGCTGAACGGATTCCACCGTAAAACACATGCTGCGCCCCTGAGGACCACCGCTGCCCATACCGATGTTCTTTTCCGAGAATGCTTCGAAGATCAAATGACCACCCGGCGCCACAAAGCGCGAGAGACGAATGTAAATCTCCATACGTGAGGCCCCAGGAGGGTGCAGATAGATCGGTGCCAACACATCCACCATAACTGGACACAAATACTCCTGAGCATCTGCCACCGCATATTCGAGTTGCTGCCCGTGTTCCGCCGCCAATTTCAACGCCTTGTCACGAGCCGCTTCACTCTGATCAAACGCCACGACATTCCAGCCTTCTTTCAGTGCATGTACTGCGTTGCGACCTTCACCTTCTGCTGGTAAAAGCACCCCAGCTGGCTCTAATTTTGCCAACTCAGCTTTAAAGAAATCGTTCGGGTCTGTTCCGTATGCGTAGGCCGTCTTAGAGTAGCGGTCGTTCCAAATTTTGGTCGGGTTATTGTCCATGGTATTGTTCATTCGTTTCACGTCTTTCATTCACACTTTCAGTGGCGAATATAGACGGCATTCCATACATTTGCAGGAGCAAGATAGCCATTGTTGCACTCCTGCGGAATGATGTATGCATTTTATTAAATGGTACGCTCAGCAGCGCAGTGCGAAGAAAATATTTCAAAATCTTTTTAGCGCTCTTGTAAATTTGGGAGAAGGTGCTATATTTGCACCCCCGAACAAGAACGGGTTAATACACAGTAGATATGAAACGTACATTTCAACCTAGCAATAGAAAACGCAGAAATAAGCACGGTTTCCGTTCTAGAATGGAGTCTGTAGATGGCCGCAAAGTGTTGGCGTCTCGCCGCTCTAAAGGTCGCAATCGTTTGACGGTTAGTGATAAAGGAAACTACAAAGGTTAATCCATTGTTGACAACCTTTTAATAATATACAGGTGTTGCCGAAAGCAACACCTTTTTTTTGGCCTGAACCTAGCCTAACTTTGCACAAATCTTCTAGCACATGCCTAAAGACACTTCCATTAAGCACGTTTTGATCATCGGATCTGGTCCTATCGTTATTGGCCAGGCCTGTGAGTTTGATTACTCCGGTTCGCAAGCTTCTCGTAGTTTGCGTGAGGAGGGCATCATCGTCACTTTGATCAACTCGAACCCGGCCACTATCATGACCGATGAGGTGATCGCCGATAACATTTACCTCAAGCCTCTAACTGTAGAAAGCATCGAAGAAATTCTTGCTGCGCATCCAGACATTGATGTGGTACTTCCAACGATGGGAGGGCAAACGGCTTTGAATCTTTGTATCGAGTCGGACAAGCAAGGCGTTTGGGAAGATAACGGTGTTCGTATTATCGGTGTAGACATCGACGCGATCAACATTACTGAAGACCGTGATGAGTTCCGTAAGCTTATGGAGACCCTCGATATTCCGATGGCTCCTTCACGCATTGCAAAGTCTTTCCTTCGTGGAAAAGAGACCGCCCAGCAGTTTGGATTCCCGTTGTGTGTACGTGCGTCGTTTACCTTAGGTGGTGCCGGTGCAACATTTGTTCATACCGAAGAAGAGTTTGACGAAGCACTGAGTCGTGGTTTAGAGATTTCGCCTATTCACGAGGTGATGATCGATAAAGCCTTGCTTGGTTGGAAAGAATATGAGTTGGAGCTGTTGCGCGACAACAACGATAATATCATCATTATTTGTTCGATCGAGAACATGGATCCGATGGGAATTCACACGGGTGATTCGATCACCGTGGCCCCAGCGATGACTTTAAGCGATACCACGTACCAGAAGATGCGTGACATGGCGATCAAGATGATGCGCAGTATCGGAACCTTTGCCGGAGGTTGTAACGTACAGTTTGCGGTAAGTCCAGATGAGAACGAGGACATCGTGGCGATCGAGATCAATCCACGTGTGAGTCGTTCGTCTGCATTGGCTTCTAAAGCGACGGGGTATCCTATTGCGAAGATTGCTGCAAAGATGGCGATCGGTTATACGTTAGATGAATTGAACAACCAGATCACGAAGACCACCACGGCTTATTTTGAGCCGACTTTGGACTACGTCATCGTGAAGATACCGCGCTGGAACTTTGAGAAGTTCG
>CATITW010000436.1 GCA_949547975.1 Cryomorphaceae bacterium
AACCTCATAGGCACGAATTGCTTTATCGAATAGTCCCTGTCCTAAGTAAATCTCTGCCAATGTTTCTGTTACGAACTTCCCCTGCGCATCCGCTTCCATGGTAAATACGTTAATTCCTACCTCACCTTTCGGCGGCTCGAAACGTGGAAGCTCTTGAATGATTTTTCGTATTTCGTTCGGCGACTCTTCCTCCTTGACCGGCGATTCAATGATCGGCGACTTCGGCTCACTTACTGGCGCTTGCTCGGAACGAATCACCTTCACAGTGGTATCTACTTTCATAGGAGTGATCTCCACAGCAGTCGCGCCCTCATTCAACCAGTCCATAAAGGAAGCTTTCTCACTAAAAGGCAATACGCGTTCTTCTATGGCTTCTTTTGAAACCTCAACCGCTTGCTCTACTGCCGGTGTTTGTGCTGCATCTTTTTCTAGAACTTCTTGAGCATGTGTTTCCACTGAAGGAGCTACCTCCGTCTTCTCGCTTGGTTCTGGCGTACTCTGTTGGACCTGGTCTTGTACATCCAAGGTTTTCTGCTCCGTAGTGTGCGGTACAGATTTCGGAGTCGAAGCAACCTCAGCAGGTTTTTTATCGCGCAATGCACGTGAACGAAGAATTGCTTTTTGCACCGCCTCTGGCAAATGACTAATGTCCTCCGGATCTTTTGCTGGCACCTTTTCTTCGGGCGCTACTGGCTTCTTGGCCGCTGCGACTACCCCTTGTTGCTTTGGAGCTGCTTTTTCCTCAGGAGCTGCTTTAGTCTGCTGCTCAACCGGTTTATCCAGGGATGGAGTCGTACCCACCTTGTCCTCTTTCTTGGGAGGAACCGGTGTGGGCGCCGATTTCAACGCATCGATATCAAATACGATGGACGGAGTAGGTTTTTTCGATATTTTTTGATCGTACCATGCCTTAAGCAACGCACGGTCCCAAACTGTCACGGCACTGCGCTTCACCTGAGCCGGGAGCATGTAGCTTTCCTTCTCTTGCAAGGCCTTCATGTACAAGACTTGCAGCGCCCCTGAATACGGGAAATCCGCAACCGCCTGTTTCAAGGCAACTACCGCCGCGTCGTCCATCGAGGTAGGATTGTCAAAATATTGCTGCAGTTTCTTTCCGTTCATAGACTACCAGTTCGCGATCGATCGATTCAAAATATCTTCCGTCAGTTCTCGAATGATATCATCGGCCAATTCCGTCTCAATATCAGAAAAATTCAAGTCCGCATCATAATCCCGATACCGATTAAAACGCTGATCAAAATTGTTTTTCGGTTCCAGGACATTTTCAAACGCCACTTTCAAACCTATCGTAAAACGCATCTGCGCCACCTCCGACGGACCTCTTGCCGCCTGTGGTTTCAAACTGTACTCTACAATACTTCCACGAACGTCCATGTCTGCAGGACCATCGACTAAACTTAAAGAGGTCTGCTGCATGAAAATATCTTTGATCCCCTCGGTAACGATCTGGGACATTTCTGGATTTACAATCTGGGCGTTATTCTCAAAGAATCCCACATGAATACTTTTTGCCTCACCCACATTTCCGCCGGTAAAGCTGTAACCGCCTCGACATCCGGTCAAGGTAAACAGCAGTGCAAAAAGTACAGAAAGACGAACCATCATTCAAGATTGTATTGTTTGATCTTACGGTATAACGTTCGTTCTGAGATGCCTAGTTCCTTCGCAGCTATTTTTCTCTTGCCCTCGCTTTTATCCAAGGCCTTTTTGATCAATTCAATCTCTTTATCTACCAACGATAGATTTTCAATCTCAATGATCTCATCTTCCTCTTCGTAGCGGTCGTGCTCTTCGCTGGAGAGAATCGTCACCTCCGCATCTTCTTGGGTTCTTGGCGCACTAGAAAATCTGCTCAATCCGTTCGATGGGCGCTGTGGCGTTTCACTGTATTCTTGGCCAATTTTTGGATACTCACGTTGCAGCCCTTCATAAACGCCTTCTTCAGCGCTCCCCACTACCTTTTTCAAGGCATTGATCTCCGAGCGCATCTCAAACAGTAATTTATACAACGCTTCACGCTCCTGAGCAAAACTCTTATTGTCCTCGTCACTCACACGCGTGCTTGCCAACGCAGGCAAATTTGACGCATCCACCTCGGGCAAATAGGATTTCAAGATGTCCTTACCCACCAGACGGGAGGTTTCAATCACACTCATCTGCTCTGCGAGATTGCGGAGCTGACGAATATTCCCCGGCCAGCGATACTGCTCAAGCAGGCGCACCGCCTCATCGTCCAATCGGAGCGGCGGCAAGTGGTACTTATTTGAAAAATCTGCACAGAACTTGCGGAACAACAAATGAATGTCCATAGGTCGCTCACGCAACGGCGGCAAGTGAATTTCCACGGTGTTCAATCGGTAATACAAATCCTCGCGGAACTTGTGATTCTTGATCGCATCAAGCATACCCACGTTCGTGGCACCGACCACCCGCACATCTATCTTATTCGCACGAGAGGCACCCACACGAATGAACTCACCCGTTTCCAAAACGCGCAACAAACGCACCTGGGACGGCATAGGCAACTCCCCGACTTCGTCCAAAAAGATGGTTCCGCCACCGGCTTCCTCAAAGTACCCTTTACGAGCACCCGTAGCTCCGGTAAATGCACCTTTTTCATGACCGAACAGTTCAGAGTCGATCGTTCCTTCCGGTATTGCACCACAATTCACCGCGATATACGGCTCGTGTTTTCGGTGCGAAAGGCTATGAATGATTTTTGGAATGCTTTCTTTCCCAACACCACTTTCACCGGTCACTAAGACACTGATGTCCGTGGGGGCAACTTGCAAAGCTTTCTCTATGGCACGGTCCAGCAATGGGCTTACGCCTATAATTCCGAACCGCTGTTTGATATTCTTTACTTCTGACATGGGGTGGGGCTTGGTTTTGGTAATAGGTAACAGGTCCTACTCTTCTGGCGCTTCTACAACACTTCCTATTAACGTAGCTGCAGTACAGCGTTCTACTTTTACATGGCAAAAATCTCCCGGCTTAAGGTCTCCACGGTCAAAAACTACGACACTGTTCGTATCGGTACGACCAAAGAGTTGCTCGTCACTTTTCTTTGAGGTTCCCTCTACAAGTACTTCAAAGGTTCCACCAACCATCTCTTCATGGCGCTGCAAACTAAACTTGTTTTGAAGCTGAATGATTTCAGTAAGACGACGCTTTTTCACCTCCAAAGGAATATCGTCCTCGAGTTTACGTGCTGCGTACGTATTAGGTCGTTCGCTGTAAAAGAACATGTAGCCAAAGTGGTAACGCACATATTCCATCAGCGATAAGGTTTCCTTATGGTCTTCTTCGGTTTCCGTTGGGAATCCTGAAATCATATCGTGTGAAATCGCACAGCCCGGAATGATACGGTTGATGCGATCTATAAGTGCCATGTACTCTTCCCTTGTGTGCCCACGGTTCATCATCTCTAAGATGCGCGAAGAACCGCTTTGTACTGGAAGGTGGATGTAGTTACAGATGTTCTTGTATTTAGCGATCGTCTCGAGCACGTCGTCTCGCATGTCTTGCGGATTCGATGTAGAGAAGCGTATGCGCATGTGTGGGACAGCCTCAGCGACCATAGACATGAGGTCTGCAAAATGAACAGCACTTGCTTTTGCCATTTCCGACGCCTTCTCAAAGTCCTTTTTCAAACCGCCTCCGTACCACAGGTAGCTGTCTACGTTCTGACCGAGCAAGGTGATTTCTTTGTATCCACGATTGCTCAAATCTAGTACCTCATCAACGATGGTTTGTGGATTCCGCGAGCGTTCACGACCACGGGTAAAAGGCACGACACAAAACGTACACATGTTATCACAACCGCGCGTGATAGAAACAAAAGCACTTACGCCGTTTCCGCCCAATCGTACTGGTTCGATATCGTCGTACGTTTCTTCTTTCGAGAGGATGACATTTACGGCCTTTCTTCCGCCATCAAGCTCGGTCAGGAGGTTGGGCAGATCTCTGTAGGCATCAGGTCCTACAACTAGATCGACCAATTTCTCTTCGTCCAACAACTTCCCCTTAACCCGTTCGGCCATACAGCCCAGTACCCCGATCTTCATGTCAGGATTCTTTCTTTTATGACCGTTGAAGTGGTTCAAGCGGTTGCGAACGGTTTGTTCTGCTTTATCGCGGATCGAACAAGTATTCAGCAATACTAAATCTGCTTCCTCAGGATTTTGTGTGGTACTGTACCCCTCTTTTCCTAAAACAGAAGCGACAATCTCGCTGTCCGAAAAATTCATTTGACAACCGTACGACTCGATGTACAGTTTTTTAGTGCCGGTGGGGTTCACAGTTTCGTGAACTGTTCCATCGTGCTCGTGTGGGTTCTTGTCGCCCTCGGCGTAGAGACCTCTTCCGCTTGCGCGTTTTGTTTTTGCATCCATAATTGTAACCGCTCAAAACTTTACTTTCTTTCGCGAAGGACAAAGATAAGGTGCCTAACTGACAATTTGTCCGATTCTAAAAATTCTATTACGTAGTAATACAGAAGCATTCCCGAATTTAAACCCCACTATTGAGGTTCGAAGTTGAACTTTTTCGCCTTTACTTTGTCCCCAATTCAAACCCAAGTTTTGATCCTATGGCAAGTAACCTAGTTATTGTTGAGTCCCCCGCAAAAGCGAAAACTATCCAGAAATACCTCGGAAACGACTTCACCGTGATGTCCTCGTACGGACACATCCGTGATTTGTGCGACAAGGGTATGGCGATCGATATTGAGAACAATTTCACGCCGGAATACTGTGTTTCGAGCGACAAAAAGAAATTGGTCGGAGAGCTAAAGAAGGCGGCGAAAAAAGCAGATAAAGTTTGGTTGGCTTCGGATGAGGATCGCGAGGGAGAGGCCATCGCATGGCACCTTTTTGAGAGCTTGGATTTGAAAGATGAAAGCACTGAACGTATTGTGTTTAACGAGATCACCAAAACGGCCATTTTACGTGCCGTGGAGCGTCCTCGCAAGATCAACAAAGAGCTGGTAGATGCACAACAAGCCCGCCGAGTACTCGACCGTTTGGTAGGTTACGAGCTCAGTCCGGTACTTTGGAAAAGCATCCAGCGCGGTCTAAGCGCAGGACGCGTTCAGAGTGTGGCCGTTCGTTTGATCGTGGAGAAAGAGCGCGAGATCGAAAAGCACGTTCCCACCTCTAGTTTCAAGGTCAGCGGCGAATTTACCGACGGGAAAATTTCATTTAAAGCAGAACTCGGCACCAATTTCAAAACGCGCGAAGAAGCAGAGAAATTCCTTGCCTTGTGTGTCAAAACCCAATTCAGCGTCGAAAGTGTCGAAAAACGTCCTGGAAAGCGCTCACCGGCTGCCCCCTTCACCACCTCCACCTTGCAACAAGAGGCGAGCAGGAAATTGGGCTACAGCGTAAGCCAAACCATGACCTTAGCGCAACGCTTGTACGAGGCAGGTTTTATCACATACATGAGAACGGACAGCTTCAACTTGAGCAATGACGCTATTGGAGGAATCGCTGCTCACGTTCAAGAGACCTTTGGCGAAGAATACCACCAGGTAAGAAAATTCACCACCAAGAATAAAGGCGCACAAGAGGCTCACGAAGCCATTCGCCCGACCAACTTTGGTAAAAAAGTCGCCGGCGCAGACGACAAGCAGAAACGCCTGTACGATTTGATCTATAAGAGAACCATCGCCTCACAAATGGCCGATGCACAGCTCGAGAACACCACCATTAAGCTGCAAAATGTAAATGCACCCGATGCACAGCGCTTTACGGCACGCGGCCAGGTCATCACATTTGACGGTTTTATCGCTGTGTATCAAGAAGGCACCGATGACGAGAGTACCGATCAGCTCGACGGTCAGCTCCCAGCGGTTGCTATCGGCGATCTCCTGACCAGTGAAGAGATTCGCGCCACGGAACGTTTCACCAAACACGTACCACGCTACACGGAAGCTTCGTTGGTAAAGAAATTAGAAGAATTGGGCATCGGACGTCCATCGACCTACGCACCCACCATCTCTACTATCCAAAAGCGCAACTACGTCTTGAAGGACAGTTTGGAAGGTACGCAACGCGAATACCAAGTGCTTCGCGCTACCAACGACGGAGTCAGCAGCACAGTTGCGACCGAAAACTACGGTGCAGACAAAAACAAGCTCTTCCCTACAGATATTGGACGTGTTGTAACGGACTTTCTATTGGAGCACTATGGCTTGATCATGGACTACCAATTCACCGCAAAGGCCGAACAGAATTTCGATACCGTCGCTGAAGGACAAAAACAATGGCAAGACAGCATCTCTGAGTTTTACGGTGAATTCCATCCGCTGATCGAAAACGCACCGAAAGATGCTCGAGCCAGCCGCCTTCTAGGTGAGGAACCAGGCACAGGCGAACCTGTGTACGTGAAACTTGCCCGTTACGGATTCGTATTCCAGATCGGAGACGGAGACGAAGAAACCAAACCTCGTTTTAAAAAG
>CATITW010000437.1 GCA_949547975.1 Cryomorphaceae bacterium
AAGACCCCGATCATCAGAGCGTGTAGACAAAGCCATTTCACCAATCAAGCTGTTTTGTGAGACCGAATTTTTCTCCCTCATCTGTCTCGCTTAAGACCACCATACGGTACGAACCTGCCTTCGCAGTTGCAGGACGTTTGGAGAAAAACTCAAACGTTCGGCACTGGTTGGGCAAGATGCCCTTGGACGGGGTTTGATCGCATCGATACACCACCTTTCCCTGGGGGTCTAGAATGCGGATACGAGAAGACACGATGCGGTCTACATTACCCGCATTCAAATAGCGCAGTGACCAAACGCCTGAAGAAGTATCAAGGTCTAAACGTTGCGCCTTTAACACCACTTTACCACGTTCAAAAGGATTACGGTAGAGCATACCCACGGCATATCTAACTCTCACACTCAACTGATTGGGTAGCGCTTCCTCTTGAACGGGAGCCGATTCAACCATAATACAGGAGCGCGAAGATGGCCCTGAGAAATCATGAGGTATGGAAACTCGCACCTTGATGCTGGTCCGCTCGCCTGGAAGTAGCTGACCGTAATAGCGCTCCGCTTCTACCCAAGAAGCATTGCTCGAGAGCAACGAATCGCTAGGTAAATAGGTGTAGCCGCTATCACAGTCAGACTTCATGTCCATCTTCTCAAGACGATATTCCTGAGGGGTACTGCTAGCGTTGTACAATCGAATGCTGGTATGCGCTAAGGATCCGGGAGGGCTATTGAACCGAAAACTCAAACCACTTTCGACCACTAATTGGCCAAAAAGGACGTGTCCAAACAGCAAAAGCAGCCAAACAAAACGAAATCTATCAGAGAAGAGGTACATGCTTTCAAGGGTTAGGTTGAAAATTTATTCAGCGATCGTGTAGGTAACGGTACCCACATCTTGAGTACCATCGTCTGCATCCAATAAGGCGTAATCGTCCAGCGCGACGATATAGGTCAACTCATAGCCATTACCATTTCCATCACCCGTAAAGGAGCTTCCTATGTTCTCAATAAGCGTCTGATCGGTTGCCGTTAATTCCACCGGTGCGCTGCCCTGGGTTTTATCGAACGTTGCGACGACGTCGCCCATTTTCCCATGAACCGCAGAGCTCAAACTACTTGCAGCGGTTCCATCCACTTGCAGCAAGAGCTTTACCCCTGGTTTAATGTTAGAGGCTTTTACAGAAATAGAACCGTCGGCCAAGCCGCCATTACTCAGCATTAAGGAGTAATTTAGGTAGGTGTCGAGCTTTGAATTTGCACTGAAATTCAAGCCTAAACCCGCCTCTGACGGCGTGTTTGGCGTTAAATCAAAGACCAAACTCTCGTTGACCACGTCCACTAACGCATGAGCGTCGATCATCACGCCAAAGGTTTGAGTTTCGGTAGAAGAATCCTGTGCGCTCACCTGAAGGAGCATTGTAGTGGCTGCAGCCACCATCCAAATTTTTTTCATTGTTGAAATGATTAAGGGTTGTTATTACATCTGTTATCAGAATACATCCGTCTGCAAGTGAGATGCAAGTTTTGTGGAGAACTAGAAGTTGCCCACAAAACCTTGAGGGGATTGAAAACGTTAAGGGTAGTATTCAAACTGACGTTCTATGGAACCTATACTTTCAGCAATTTCGAACCGTGCAACCCATAAAGTGATTGCTCCCGAGCCTTGGGAGGCGACTTTGAGTGTGGAGGAGCAGAAGGAATTGACCACGCAACTGCTTGAGGCCGCCTCTTTTGCCCCGTATCACTACACAACGAGTGAACGGTATAAGGACGGGGAACGTGGACTGACGAGTGATTTGCCTTTTCGCGCGTACACCCTGGACAGTGCCGCTTGTCGGACGCTAGCGGATGTGCTCGTGCAGGACGAAATCCCGGCGGGAAAGGTGATTAACATGCTGTGGGCCGCCGAGGTGATGCTCGCTGTAAGCTGGTTGCCGGATGTCTTTGGAGAGCAGCCTGAGGCTGAGGAGCGGATGATGGAACCGGTACCTTTTGTGGGGAATTTGAGAAATATGGAGCACATTGCGGCCGCGGGTGCTGCAGTGCAAAATGTACTGTTGCAGGCGACGGAGCTTGGGCATTTGAATTATTGGTCCTCGGGAGGGATGTTGCGCCAAAAAGTGGTTCGCGACCAGCTGGGGATTCCGATGAATGAAGTGATGCTTGGATTTTTGTTTGTGTTTCCCGCAGATAGCGAGGCACGTGGTGCTTTGGTGAAGCCGGGGAAGAATAGAGAGAAAGGCAAAGCAGTGGAAACTTGGTCCACGGCGGTGCGTCTGTAGCGCTGTTCGGCCCTAGCGATGCTGTATCTTTGCGGTAGAACAAGAATTCTGTCATGCAGCATATCCTTCATATATTTTCTAGCGACGTAAGCGCTTTAGAGCGGCCGGAAGCTTTTACCTACCCCTTTTTCTACACGCCGCATGCGCTGACGGAGGTAGCCTCTAGAGAGTTGCAAGAGCGATTGGAAACGGCCGATGTTCCGCACAATTTCGGGCTCGGTACGCACGAAGAGTTGCTCGAGCAAGGTAAAATGTTCGGTGTGTTGGTGGTGGAAAATGCTAAGGGGGAATTGGCTTGGTTAGCGGCTTATTCCGGAAAACTGGACGAGGGAACGCTCGCTGGGACGTTTGTTCCGCCCATCTGTGATATACACGACACGCAGTCCTTTTATAAGCAAGGGGAACGAGAGCTGAACGCGATGAGTGCGGAGATTGTTGCTATGGAAAAGAATCCGGAGCGCTTGGCTAAAATTGCGGCGATCCAGGCGCGTTTGGACGAGGTCAATGAATTGCTGCGCAGCGGACGTGCGGACCTCAAAGAAGCGAAAAAGGCGCGTCAGAAGTACCGTGAGAGCGTGCGAAAAACCTTGCCTAAAGAGGAGTTTGACGCCGTATGTGAGCGACTTGCGAAGGAGAGCATTCAGGGGCAGCTTGCATTTAAGCACCGCAGTAAAGAGTGGGTTGCGGAGCAGGCGGAGTTGGAAGCTGAATTGGCTAAATATGATGAAGAAATCATTCAGGCGAAGCACCAGCGTCGGGAGAAATCTAATGCCTTGCAGCGCAAAATATTCGACCACTATGTCTTCCTAAATGCCCGCGGAGAAGAGAAAGTACTTTCAGCGTGTTTTCCCGATTTTGACTTGCGCCATCCGCCCAGTGGATCTGGAGATTGTTGTGCCCCGAAATTGTTACATTATGCCTTCCAAAACGGTCTGAAGCCTATTTGTATGGGTGAATTTTGGTGGGGAAGCGCGCCAGATAAAGAGGTGCGCCGTCACAAATTCTTCTACCCCGCTTGTGCATCAAGATGTCGACCTATTCTAGGACACATGCTCGAAGGGCTGCATGTTGAAGAAAACCCGCTGCTGACCTTGGGGCAAGATCAGCCACTGCCGGTCGTGTATGAAGACGACGATCTAGTGGTGGTCAATAAGCCCGCTGGACTTCTTTCTGTTCCCGGTGTGGAGATCGAAGATTCAGCTTTGACGCGAGTGAAACTTATGTACCCGAATGCTACTGGGGCGATTCTGTTGCACCGCCTCGATATGAGCACCTCGGGACTTTTGATGTTCACCTTGAACCCGAAGGCGAACAAACGCATGCAGCGCCAATTTATCAAGCGCCAAGTACAAAAAACGTACATCGCCGAAGTGCAAGGCATCGTTGCTGAGGACACCGGTGTCATTTCATTGCCTTTAGCCCCAGATTACTACGATTTGCCTCGTCAAATGGTATGTCATCAAACTGGGAAGCCTTCCGAAACCCACTACACGGTGCTCTCGCGAAAAGACGGCATAACACGATTGGCCTTAAAGCCTATCACCGGACGAACACACCAGTTACGCGTACATTGCGCGCATCCCGAAGGACTTGGATTCCCTATGGTCGGCGACGAACTCTATGGGGTGATCGGCAACCGATTACACCTCCATGCCCAAACCCTCGAGTTTATGCACCCTACCACCAAAGAGATGGTACGCATTCACGCAGAACCAGAATTTTAAACCATGGCTGTAGAAATTGAACGTAAGTTTTTAGTGCGCGACACCTCATGGAAAGACCAGGTGCGTCGGTCGATCGTTATCAAACAAGGCTACCTCAGCACCGATCCTGATCGCACGGTACGCATTCGAATTAAAGGGGACCGAGGTGTTTTAACAGTCAA
>CATITW010000438.1 GCA_949547975.1 Cryomorphaceae bacterium
TGGAGAGCAGCCTGAGGCTGAGGAGCGGATGATGGAACCGGTACCTTTTGTGGGGAATTTGAGAAATATGGAGCACATTGCGGCCGCGGGTGCTGCAGTTCAAAATATACTGTTGCAGGCGACGGAGCTTGGGTACTTGAACTATTGGTCCTCGGGAGGGATGTTGCGCCAAAAAGTGGTTCGCGACCAGCTGGGAATTCCATTGAATGAAGTGATGCTTGGATTTTTGTTTGTGTTTCCCGCAGATAGCGAGGCGCGTGGTGCTTTGGTGAAGCCGGGGAAGAACAGGGAGAAAGGCAAGGCAGTGGAAACTTGGTCCGCGGCGGTGCGTATGTAGCGCTGTTCGGCCCTAGCGATGCTGTATCTTTGCGGTAGAACAAGAATTCTGTCATGCAGCACATCCTTCATACATTTTCTAGCGACGTGAGCGCTTTAGAGCGGCCGGAAGCTTTTACCTACCCCTTTTTCTATACGCCGCATGCGCTGACGGAGATAGCCTCCAGAGAGTTGCAAGAGCGATTGGAAACGGCGGATGTTCCGCACAATTTCGGGCTCGGTAAGCACGAAGAGTTGCTCGAGCAAGGTAAAATGTTCGGTGTGTTGGTGGTGGAAGATGCGAAGGGGGAATTGGCTTGGTTAGCGGCTTATTCCGGGAAACTGGAGGAGGGAACGCTCGCTGGGACGTTTGTTCCGCCCATCTGTGATATACACGATACGCAATCCTTCTATAAGCAAGGGGAACGCGAGCTGAACGCGATGAGCGCAGAGATTGTTGCCCTGGAAGAGGATCCTGAGCGCTTGGCTAAAATCGCAGCGATCCAGACACGGTTGGACGAAGTCAATGAATTGCTGCGCAGCGGACGCGCGGACCTTAAACAAGCGAAAAAGGCGCGTCAGAAGTACCGTGAGAGCGTACGCAAAACTTTGCCGGACGCCGAGTTTGACGCCGTGTGTGAACGACTTGCGAAGGAGAGCATTCAGGGGCAGCTTGCGTTTAAACACCGCAGTAAAGAGTGGGTTGCGGAGCAGGCGGAGCTTGAAGCTGAATTGGCTAGATATGATGAAGAAATCATTCAGGCGAAGAGTCAGCGTCGGGAGAAATCCAATGCCTTACAGCGCAAAATATTCGACCATTATGTCTTCCTAAATGCCCGCGGAGAAGACAAAGTACTTTCAGAGTGTTTTCCAGATTTTGACTTGCGCCACCCGCCTAGTGGATCTGGAGATTGCTGCGCGCCGAAATTGTTACAATATGCCTTCCAAAACGGCCTGAAGCCCGTTTGTATGGGTGAATTTTGGTGGGGAAGTGCCCCGGATAAAGAGGTGCGTCGACACCAATTCTTCTACCCCGCTTGCGCCTCAAGATGTCGACCAATTCTAGGACACATGCTCGAAGGATTGCACGTTGAAGAAAATCCGCTACTGACCTTAGGGCAAGACAAACCACTACCGGTAGTGTATGAAGACGACGATCTAGTGGTCGTCAATAAGCCCGCTGGACTGCTTTCTGTACCCGGGGTGGAGATCGAAGATTCAGCCCTGACACGCGTGAAACTGATGTACCCTGAGGCTACTGGAGCGATACTCTTGCACCGACTCGACATGAGCACCTCGGGTCTTTTGATGTTCACCTTAAATCCGAAGGCGAACAAGCGCATGCAGCGCCAATTCATCAAGCGCCAAGTACAAAAAACGTACATCGCCGAAGTGCAAGGCACCGTTGCCGAAGATTCCGGAATCATCTCTTTGCCTTTAGCCCCGGACTACTACGATTTGCCCCGGCAAATGGTGTGTCATGAAACCGGCAAACCCTCCGAAACCCACTGGAATGTACTCTCGCGAAAAGCCGGCGTTACGCGTTTGGCCCTGAAACCCATCACCGGCAGAACGCACCAGTTGCGTGTGCATTGTGCACATCCTGAGGGGCTCGGTTTCCCTATGGTGGGCGACGAGCTTTATGGCGTAATCGGAAAACGGTTGCACCTTCACGCGCAGACCCTTGAGTTTATGCACCCTACCACCAAAGAGATGGTACGCATTCACGCAGAACCAGAATTTTAAACCATGGCTGTAGAAATTGAACGTAAGTTTTTAGTGCGCGATACCTCATGGAAAGACCAGGTGCGTCGGTCGATCGTTATCAAACAAGGCTACCTCAGCACCGATCCTGATCGCACGGTACGCATTCGAATTAAAGGGGACCGAGGTGTTTTAACAGTCAA